>CANPVI010000032.1 GCA_947581665.1 uncultured Atopobiaceae bacterium
CGTTTCGGCCGTGGCCCCACCCGAATCTTTGGGCCGAGGACCCACTTTTTCGGTGCACGAGTGCACCGAAAAAGTGGGTCCTCGGCCTAAGGGCTCGGGTGGGTCCTCGGCCTAAGGGCTCGGGTGGGTCCTCGGCCTCAAGGTGCGAGCGGGTGCACAATACGTGCGGACATGCGAGACCCGTACGAGATGAAGGAGCGAGTGATGGAGTTCTACGACATCGATCCCAAGGAGCTGGACCTGCAGCCGCTGGACATCTTCGCCACCGACTGGGCGCTGCTCACGGCGGGCACCGAGGATTCCTGGAACACGATGACCATCGGCTGGGGCGGCCTCGGCACCCTCTGGAGCCAGCCCATGGCGACGGTCTACGTGCGTCCGGACCGCCATACGCACGGCTTCATGGAGGAGAGCGATCGCTTCACCATCTCCTTCTTCGGCGAGGACGATCGCGAGAAGCTGAACTTCTGCGGCGCGCACTCCGGCCGCGACACGGACAAGACCGCGTGCGGCCTCCAGCCGATGGAGGTGGACGACGGCGCCATCGCCTTCGAGGACGCCGAGCTCATCATCAGCTGCCGCAAGGTCTATCGCAGCGACTTCGAGCCCGGCAAGTTCCTCGACGCCTCGATCCTCGCATCGCGCTACCCCGGCGAGACGCCGCTGCACACGGCCTACTGGGGCATCGTCGAGCACGTGTACGTGGCCGAGAGCATCCTCGACGACGAGGACGAGTGCGGCTGCGGCGACGATGACTGCGGCTGCGAGCACCACCATCACCACGACGAGGCGTGAGAACGAGGCGCACTCCCCGGTTCCTCCACGAACTTGGATTCCCCGCGATGCCGCGCAGCTAAGATGGCCGCACGTCATCGTACAATGCCGTTCCCACCTGCTGAATCGGCTTTCGGGAAGGGGACCCATCCATGCGAGCTAAGCCCCGAAAGGCGTCGCTTCTCGCCACGTGCGCCACGATCCTCGTCCTCGCGCTCTGCACGCTCCTCGCCCTGCCCGCCCCCGCACTCGCCCGCGAGCCCAGCGCCGGCGAGGCCCACGCCGACGCGCTCCGCGCGCTCGAGCTGCAGGGCCTGAAGATCAAGCAGGTCGCCCTCGGCAAACAGCATGGTGCCGCCGTCTGCGAAGGCGGATCCCTCTGGATGTGGGGCTATAACGAGTACGGCGAGCTCGGTTTCGAGGAAAAGGTTGAGGTGTGGACGCCCCGACGAGTGAGCGGCATCGGGGCAGTGAAGGCCGTCTCCCTCGGCGAACACCACAGCGCCGCCATCTGCGAGGACGGGACGCTCTGGATGTGGGGGCGTAACGCAAACGGCCAGCTGGGCGATGGGACGACGGACAATCGATGGGAGCCCGCGCAGGTAGACGACCTTGAGGGCGTGAAACTCGTCTCCCTCGGGTTCAACCACAGCGCGGCCGTGGATGGCAACGGTGCGCTCTGGACGTGGGGCGGCAACTCGTCCGGGCAGCTGGGAATCGACTCGACAGAGGACAAGTCAACGCCCCAGCAAGTGAGCACCGTAGGCAAAGTGGTGTCCGTCTCCCTCAACGCGAGTTGGAGCTACGACGGCTATAGCGCGGTTGTCTGTGAGGACGGATCGCTCTGGACGTGGGGTGCGAACTCGTCCGGAAGACTGGGCAACGGGACCACCGAAGGGACGCAGGCGCCCCAAAAGATCACTGGCATTCCCGATATGGCTTCCGTGGCCCTCGGTGGCTACCACGCGGCCGCCATCGGCAAAGATGGGTCGCTCTGGACGTGGGGCGCCAACTCCGGCGGCCAGCTGGGAAACGGTACGTCGAGCTACGGAAGCAATCCCACGCCCAAGAAGGTGGAGGCTCTTCAGAACGTGACCTCCGTCTCCCTCGGCGACACGCATAGCGCTGCCGTCGACAAAGATGGATCGCTTTGGACGTGGGGCGGCAACAGCAGCGGCCAGCTCGGAATCGGAACGTCGGGCATTGGAGACAATCCCACGCCCCAGAAGGTGGAGACCATCTCGGACGTCGCATCCGTCTCCCTCGGCTCCATGTCCAATAGCGCCGCAGTCTGTGAGGACGGGTCGCTCTGGACATGGGGCAACAGCTTGCATGGCCGGTTAGGCCTGGAAACAAGCTCGTCGCTAGTGAAGGTACCGACCCAGGTCATCATCGAATCTGATACGGAGCCTGCCGAGGCGAGCATCTCGCTCGACGGGGAATCGCTGGAGTTCGTCTACGCGGCGGGCGAATCATGGTGCGTCCCCATGTACACGACCGTGGCGCTCTCCTGCAAGAACTGCGTACCCGCCACGCCGGTGGTCGATGGGCCGCTCGAGGTCAAGCTCGCCGAGGACGAATCGAGCGGCGACCACTATGTCTACGACATCGCTCCGACCGGGCGTCCAAGCGCCACCACGGTGGTCCATGTCACCTTCAGCGCGAAATCGACGGTCACCGGCATCGCCGATCCGGAGCCCGTCACACTTACGGTCACGATCACCGTGACGGGGGACGCCCCGACGCCCGTCCATAGCGTGACGTTCGACGTGAGAGGCCACGGCAATACCCCCGACGTCCAGCAGGTGACCGAGGGTGAGACGGTCCAAAGGCCCACGGACCCCACGGCGACGGGCTGGAGGTTCGACGGCTGGTTCAGCGACACGGCCCTCACCCGCGAATACGACTTCACCACGCCCGTCACCGCTGACCTCACGCTCTACGCCAAGTGGACGCAAACCGGCGGCACCACGCCTGGCAGCGGTGGCGGCGGGACCGGCGGTGGTAGTGGCGGCACCAGCGATGGAAGCACCGGCGGTGGTGGCGGTGGCGGCACCAGCGCGCCCTCTCCCACGCCCCCGACCACGGGCGGCCTCGCCGACGCGGGCTCGAGCGACGCCTTCGATTCCGAGATCAACGACGCCACCGGGGACTTCGCGACCGTGACCACCGAATCGCGCGATGACGGCGACGTCACGATCACCGTGGACATCACCGACCCCGAGACCACGGCGGACGCGGTGGGCACGGGCGTCGTGGGCAGCGTCGTTGAGAGCGTTTCAGCCTACGTCAACGGCGCCGGCATCAAGGCCACGTCCGCCGTGGCCACCTGCCCGCTCGATGAGGAAGTCGCCGCCTTGAGCCTGCTCGGAGCGATCGACGATGCCGAGAGGGCCACCTTCGTGGACGGCGTGATCGCGGCCGCCGTGCCCGAGGGCGACCTCGCCACCGCAGACGGCCTCACGGCGCTCGTCGCCGACGACGACACCGCGTCCGACGCCGCGCCCGAGACTGCGGGCGAGCTCGTGGGCATGGCGACGCAGATCCAGGTGAGCTCCGACGAGGGCCTCTCCTCGGCGGCCGAGGTCACCTACACGATCCTCTTCACGGGAAAGACCCTGGGCGAGCCGGTCTACCGCCTCTACAACCCCTACGAGAAACTGCACCTCTACACCGCCGACCCCCACGAGGTCGAGCAGCTCACCCGCGCGGGCTGGACGCTTGACTACGACGGAGCGCCGCTCTGGATGCAGCCCTCCGCCGATTCGGAGGGCGCCTCCGTGATCGTCCGCTTCCAAAACCCCTGGAGCCACGACCACTACTACTGCGCACAGACCGACACCACGCAGATCGCCCGGCTCGAGCGCGATGGCTGGGTGCAGGACAGCGAGGCGAGCTGGCTCGTGAGCGCGCCCGCCCACACGGGCGTGGGTGTCCACACCCTCTTCAACGAGTGGAACTCCGTGGACACGCACCTTTGGACGCCCAGCTCGACCGAGGTGGGAGCCCTCACCGGCATGGGGTGGGCGGAGCACGCCATGACGATCTGGGCCGTCTCCAGCCGCTTCGCGTAGCGCCATGCGGGCATGGCGCGCACCATGGGACGACCACGCGAGACGGGTCGCCTTTCCCCGCGATACCTGCGCGATTGTCCCGTGTGCCGTCTCACGTTTTCCGTCATGCTCTTGCCCGGCGGCGAAAGCCAAAGCGGACGCGAACGGGAGCGACGAGTGAAGATCTGCGCACGGATTCGACAGCTTGCAGGGGCGGCGGTGGCACTTGCCGCCGCGTTCGCGCTCGCCCTCGGCGCCCCGACGCTCGCGAGGGCGGATGACGTCGCGGAAGCCGACGCGAGCGTTCGCGTGACGGCCGAAATCTCGCCTGACGAGCGGGAGGTCACGCTCACCGCATCGGGCGGGAGCGCGGCCCGCGCCTCGGCGCTTGCCTTCGACGTATGGTCTGAGCAGGGAGGCGAGGCCGCCGCGGTGCGCCACGGTGCTGTGCAGTGCGAAGACGGCACGTGGACGGCGAGGATCTTCATCGCCTCGGCGACGCCGTACGAGCCCGGACTCCCCTACCACTGCGCGATCGAGGGCGCGGTGCACCGCCTCTACAACCCGAACACCGGCCAACACCTCTACACGGCAAATCCCACCGAGGCGGACGACCTCTCCCGCACAGGCTGGAGCTACGAGCGGGTGGCTTGGGCGGACCCCGGCGAGGCGGAGGACGCAGAGGCCGTCTATCGCCTCTACAACCCCTTCACGGGAGATCACCTCTACACCTCGGACGCAAACGAGTACGCGGAGCTGCCGAGTCACGGCTGGCAGGCCGAGGGCGTCGCGTTCCACTCCGACCCCGCCGAAGCGCAGCCGGTTTATCGTCTCTACAACCCCTTCGAGGAGATCGGCGCGCACCACTACACCACCGACGCCTCGGAGTGCCGCGAGCTCGTGGCGCAGGGTTGGACCGAGGAGGGCACCTGTTGGTTCGGCGCGGGCTCGAACGCGGACGGCTCGTGGGGCCTTCCCGCGGGAAACCAGCCCCACGGCGACCCCGGGGCCTACCACGTGGAGGCCGTGGCGCTCGCAGATGGCGATGAGAGCGCGGGCGAGGACGCGTCCGCGCTCGGCGAGGCCACGTTCTCCGTGGCCACACCCTCCGCCGAGGCCTCCATCGAGAACCTGAGCGAGGCCCAAGCCACCTTCGACGTCGTGGTGCGCGACGTGCAGTCCACCTCCGGCGTGGCGCGCGTGGAGGTGGCCGCGTGGGGTGCCGACGACCAGCACGATGTGGTGTGGTGCACGGCAAACCCGCAGGAGGATGGCACCTATCGCGCGACGGTGCGCGCCGCCGAGCACGACTTCGCGAGGAACTACCACGCGCACGTCTACATGCGCTGCGCCAACGGGCTCCACGTGAACGTGGCGCAGGACACCTGCGCGTTCGACTTCGCCAACTTGGTCTACCTCTCAGGCGGCCCGAAGACCTACACCCTCACGATCGTGAATCCCGGGCCCGCGAGCTCGGTGAGGATGCCCACGTGGTCCGAGGCGAGTGGCCAAGATGACCTCGTGTGGTACGAGGCCACGCACGAGGGCGATCGCTGGACGGCGACCATCAGCACGGACAACCTGCTCGATAGCGGCCGCTGCATCACGCACGTCTACGTGGACGGGCAGGTGCGCACGGCGTTCGCCTTCAGCGTCTCGCCGAAGGAAGTCCTCACGCTTCGACAGCGCGCGATCCTCAAGGCCACGCGCGAAGTGCCCACGCTCGGCTACGGCTACTGCGCCGGCTGGGTGAGCCTCGTCCTCGAGCAGGCGGGGCTTCCCTGCAACCGCGCCGACAACGCGAAGGACATGTACTACCGGCTCCACCTCACCGATCTCGACCAGCTGCTACCCGGCATGGCCATCGCCGTCTCCACGCACAGCCGCTCCGTCGCGGGAAGCAAGTGGGGCCACGTGGGCATCTACCTCGGCGACGGCATGGTCGTGGACGACTACGGCTACATCCGCCACTCCACGCTCGAGTGGTGGCTCGCCTACTACGGCGACCGCGTGCCCGTGCGCTTCGGCTTCCTCGAGTACTAGCGCGCCTCCCGCGCAAGCTCCCACGCGTACGCGGCGCCCACGAGGTTCGCGCTCGCCTTGAACTCGCAGGGCACGAGCTCGGGCCTCTCGAAGTGCTGGGGAATGACGTCCGCGAGCTCGTCCACGGCCTCGCGGAGGTAGCTGATGAAGCGCGGCTCGTTGGAGATGCCGCCCGCGATGGCGAAGACCTCGGGGTCCGTCACCACCTGCAGGTTGCAGAGGTTCCACGCGGCCCTGCGACGGAGGATCCGAAGCCCCTCCTCCACGCGCGCATCGCCCTCCTGCCGGTGGCCGCCCGTTCCCAGTTTCTGACAGAAGCGCACGATCGTCGCCGATGCACAGGGCACGGCTTCGGCAAGGGCGGTGATGTCCATCGCGGGCACGTCGCCTGCATGCACGAGGACGTAGTCGGCGATGCGCCTCTCGGCGTTGGTGAGGCCTTCCGCACACGCGATCCCTTCGAGGACCATGGCCATGCTCCCTGTCCGAAGACTCGCCGAGGGCCTGCGGCGCTACGCCTCCGGCTCGATCACGCGCACGCCGCCCATGTAGGGCACGAGCTTCTCGGGCACGGTGATGGTGCCGTCGGCGTTCTGGTAGTTCTCGATGATCGCCGCCATGGTGCGCCCCACCGCGAGGCCGGAGCCGTTCAGCGTGTGGACGTAGCGCGTGCCCTTGAAGTTCGCCGGGTCGCGATAGCGGATGTTCGCGCGCCTCGCCTGGAAATCCCAGCAGTTGGAGCAGGAGCTGATCTCCTTATAGGCGCCGTAGCTCGGAAGCCACACCTCCACGTCGTAGGTCTTGCAGGCGCCGAAGCCGAGGTCGCCGGTGCAGAGCGAGACGACGCGGTACGGGAGCTCGAGCTCCTGGAGGCAGCGCTCGGCCTCAGCGGTCATGGATTCGAGCTGGTCCATGGAATCGTCCGGCGTGGCGAACTTCACCATCTCCACCTTGTCGAACTCGTGCACGCGGATGATGCCGCGCGTGTCGCGTCCGGCGCTGCCCGCCTCCTCGCGGAAGCACGGCGTGAAGGCCGTGTACCAGAGGGGAAGCTGGCTCGCCTCGAGGATCTCATCGCGATGGATGTTCGTGAGCACGACCTCGGCCGTGGGGATGAGGTAGAGGTCGGGACGCACGTGGTAGAGGTCCTCGTCGAACTTCGGCAGCTGGCCCGTGCCGAAGAGCGTGGCGTAGTTCGTGATGACGGGCGGCCACCACTCCTTGAAGCCGATGGAGGTGTGGAGGTCGATGAAGAAGTTGATGAGCGCGCGCTCGAGGCGGGCGCCGAGGCCACCGAGCAGGTAGAAGCGCGCCTCGGCAAGCTTCACGCCGCGCTCGAAGTCGATGATGCCGAGCTCGGGGCCGAGGTCCCAGTGCGGCTTGGCCTCGAAGTCGAACTCGCGCGGGGTGCCCCAGCGCCTGATCTCGGGGTTGTCGTTCTCGTCCTTGCCGAGCGGAGTCGAGGGGCTCGGCAGGTTCGGAAGCGCGGCCACGAGCTCCGTGAGGGCGGCCTCCACCTCGCTGCGCTCGGCCTCGAGGGCCTCGATGCGCGCGTTACCCTCTCGCACCTGCGCCTTTGCGGCCTCGGCTTCGTCGCGCTTGCCCTCGCGCATGAGCTGGCCGATCTGCTTCGACACGCTGTTGCGCGTGGCCTGCAGCTCCTCCACCTCGCTGATCACCGCGCGGCGGCGACGGTCGAGCTCGAAGAAGCGCTCCTTGTCCCACGTGGTGTTGCGCGAATCCATGGCGGCGTCGACGGCCTCGGGGTTTTCGCGCAGGAACTTGATGTCGAGCATGGGGTCTCCTCGGTTCCGAACAGCGGCTTTGGGCCAACCAAAGCAGTATATACTCGCCTCTGACGCCCGCCTCCCCGCGTGGGGGCTCCGTTAATAAGGCCGCGCCAGGGAAGGTGGCTCGTGGAGTTCTTCGATTGGTTGTTCAACACCCGCGAGGGTGTGCTCGCGCTCTTCGTGGGCGGCTTCGTGGTGTGCGCCATCCTCGCACTCGTATTCGAGCGTTCCACCGCCAAGCGCTTCCACGACCATGAGCCTCAGGAAGGCGAGGAAGAGAGCGGCTTCTTCGAGAACCTCTTCAACCTCGGCGACGACGATGACGCCGGCGGCGCGAAGTAACGCACATTGCGCCGTCTGACCGGTTTTTCGGTGCGGGATCGCACCGAAAAACCGGTCAGACGGCGAAACCACTCCAGCGTGTCAATATTTAGTGCATTTGTTGGATATCGATAAAAATCGATATTTCCATTCACGGTTTGCAAGGTTTTTGCGCGTGCCCCCTTCGATAGTGGGGACCCCGCGGCTTCGGCCGCGCCCGTCCTTTTCGAGAAGGGAGCTCACGTGATACGTAACTCGAATAGACGAACCTCGGGCCCGCGCCTCCACCTCAAGGCCGGCATCATGTCCACCCTCGGCCTCCTCGCGCTCACCGTGCTCGCGAGCCTCGGCATCGGGGCGAATCAGGCCCTCGCCTCTTCCCCGACCGTCAACTTCACCAAGCCGACCATCAAGACCACGAGCCCTGGCACGGTGGCGCCCGGCGACCCCATCGAGTGGACGATCACCGTCAAGCTCGACGACCTGCGCTATGGCGGCCTTCCGGCCATCACGAAGCTGATCTTCGCCGACTCGCTGCCCGAGACCATCAGCGACATCGACGGCCACATGTACTTCAACAACTCCGAACTCCACGACGACTGGGGCGAGCTCACGCACTCCGGCACCGGCAACCGCACGCTCAAGTTCACATTCTCGAGCGAGGGCATCGCCGCGCTCCAGGCGAAGGCCGCCACTGCGAAGACGCTCGACTTTCGCGTCACCGGCACCGTATCCTCGAAGCTGCAGGCCGGCGACCGCATCGACAACAACGGCCTCATCACGATGAACGAGATCACGCAGGACACCTACCCCGGCTCCACCACGCTCTCGGGAAACCCCGACTACACGCTCACGAAGAACGCCGACAAGGCGCAGGCCAAGAAGGGCGACACCGTGAGCTACACGCTGAGCGTGGCGAACACGGGCGAGGGCGACGGCAAGAACGTCGTGATCGAGGACACGCCGGGCGCGGGCCTCTCGCTCGTGGCGAGCAGCATCCAGGTGAACGGCCTCGATGGGGAAAGCACGTCCACCACGGATTCCTCGGCGAGCTCGAGCGGC
Organism: uncultured Atopobiaceae bacterium; assembly: GCA_947581665.1. Taxonomy (GTDB): domain Bacteria; phylum Actinomycetota; class Coriobacteriia; order Coriobacteriales; family Atopobiaceae; genus CANRLS01. The sequence goes on from CANPVI010000032.1 coordinate 9,044, forward strand.
AAAGTGAAGGTCACGGTGCCCGTGCTCAAGCAATCCGACGATTTCACCATCACCTACAACGCCACCGTCACGTCCACGAGCGCCGAGGGCACCGCGCTCCAGAACTCCGCCACCTTGACCGACGGCAACCATCGTCAGAAGACGGCCGAGAAGTCCGTCACGCTCGTCGCGCCGGGCATCACGCTCCAGAAGGCCGCCACGCAGGAGAGCGTGGGAGAGAACGAGAAGGTGGACTACACCCTCACGCTGAGGAACACGTCCTCGGTGCTCCCCGCCACGAACGTCGTGGTGAACGACGCGCCGCCCACCGGCCTCACCATCGACACCGGCAGCGCCGAGGTGCAGGGTCTCGACACATCTCCGCAGGTCAAGGCCACCGAATCCTCGCTCCAGGTGGACATCGCCTCGCTTCCCGCCGCAAAGACCGTGACCATCACCTACCAAGCCACCGCACAGCCGAGCGCGGTCCGCGAGCAGGCGTTGAGCTCGAGCGCCACCGCCAAGGCCGACGGCATTTCGCAAGTCACCAGTTCCGCGCAGGTCACCGTCCTCACGAACCCGCACTTCGAGTTCACGATGACGGGGCACGCGCCCACGAGCAACACCGCGAGCGTGGGCTCATCGGTGAGCTTCGACGTCTCCATCACCAACGACACGCCCCACCCCTTGAAGCAGGTGCAGCTCTCCAACCCGCTGCCCGAGGGCCTCGTGCTCACGAAGGTCCCCGAGATCACGACCGACGGCGCCGAGCGTGCGGCTTCTGGCGGCAAGGTGCAGCTCGACGACGCCACCCTCACAGCCACGGTGCCCGAGCTCGAGAGCAGCGGCACGCTCCACATGACCTACAGTGCGATCGTCACCGAGGAGGCGCCGAACAGCGTGACGAACACCGCGACGGTCACCGCGCAGGGCGCCGACTCGCAGAACCAGAGCTACACGTTCAGCGTCACACGCGAATCGACCCCGCTTCCCCAGACGGGCCTGCCACCTGCGATGGAGCTCCTCCTCGGCGGAGGCGGGCTCTCCACGGCGGCGCTCGGCATCACGGGCGTGGTGCGCGCAGTCAGGCGCGAGGATCGCGAGGACTAGCAGCTGCAGGCGACTCCGGCCCTCGGCGGGGCCCGCGCGCCCATGGGTGCGGGCGCGCGGGCTCGCCAGGGCCGAGCTCACGGTCATGGGGCTCTATACTGGGCCCCATGACTGATGTAGCTCCCCACGCCTTCGCCGCGCTCGGCCTCTCCGAACCCATCGTGGAGGGTGTCGCGGCGCTCGGCTTCGAAGAACCCACTCCCGTGCAGGCGGAATCCATTCCGCTCGTGCTCGCGGGCCACGACGTGATCGCGAGCGCGCAGACGGGCACCGGCAAGACCTGTGCCTTCGTGCTTCCCCTGCTCCAGCGCATCGCGGGCCTCAAGGGCAAGGGCCCCCACGCCCTCGTGGTCACCCCCACCCGCGAGCTCGCGCAGCAGATCGACGACGTCTGCAAGGTGGTCTGCAAGAAGACGCACCAGAAGGTGGCCATCGTCATGGGCGGCGCGAAGTTCAAGCCGCAGATCGACGCCATCGCACGCGGGGTCGATCTCCTCGTGGCCACGCCCGGGCGCCTCATCGACCTCATGCAGCGCAACCAGGTGCACCTCTCCGGCGTGCGCGTGCTCGTGCTCGACGAGGCCGATCGCATGCTCGACATGGGCTTTTGGCCGAGCGTGCGGCAGATCGTGCGCGCGTGCCCGAAGAAGCGCCAGACGCTCCTCTTCTCCGCGACGATCCCGCCCTCCATCAAGCCCACGGTGGACACGATGCTCGATGACCCCGTGACGGTGGAGATCTCCACGATCGGCGAGACCGCCGAGACCGTTGAGGAGGCGCTCATGCCGGTGGTGCCCGGCCAGAAGACCGCGCTCCTTGAGGCACTCATCGCCGAGAAGGGCTATGGGCGCGTGCTCGTGTTCTGTCGCACGAAGAGCCGCGTGGACCAGGTGGCCGATGCGCTCAGGAAGCGCGGACTCACCGTGGGCGTCATGCACGCGGATCGCCCGCAGAAGGCACGAGAGCGCGCCCTCGAGCGCTTCCGCGACGGCAAGCTCG
>CANPVI010000033.1 GCA_947581665.1 uncultured Atopobiaceae bacterium
GGCTCTCGCGGCATCGGAGCATAGAACGACAATTCGCAGAAGGCAGGTGCCCACGGCAATTGGGAGGTGTCCCGCGGGGCATATACCTCCCCAAATGCCCTCGAAAAAGGAGCCATCATGGCCGATGCCACCCGCCCCGATGTCCACACGCCGGAGGAACCCGGGCTCGCCCCCTTCGCCCCCTCGCTCGAAGCCTCCCTCGCGAGGATGTCGCCCTTCGAGGTGAAGGACCTCCTCATCTCCTACGCCAAGGAAGACGCGAAGAAGTCCGCGTTCACGTTCTTGAACGCCGGCCGAGGGAACCCGAACTGGATCGCCACGGTGCCGCGCGACGCGTTCTTCCTCATCGGACAGTTCGCAATGGGCGAGGCCCGACGCAAGATGTCCATGCCGGAATTCGACCTCGCGGGCGAACCGCCTGCCTCAGGCTGCTCGGCGCGCTTCCTCGAATTCCTCGAGAACGAGGCTATGGCCCTCGCCTCGGGCGGCGTGAACGCCCCCGCAGACGCCCACAACGCCTGGGCCGCGAAGCTCCTGAAACTCGGCTACGACTACCTCACCTCGCCCGAGAGCGCGGGCGGCCTCGGCCTCGACGGTGATTCGCTCGTGCACGAGTGGACCGAGGGAATCATCGGGTGCGAGTACCCCGTGCCCGATCGCATCCTCAAGAACACGCAGGAAATCTGCCGGCGCTACCTCGTGCAGGAGATGGACGGCGGCGAGGAGCCGGTGGCCGCAGACGGCACGAGCGCGCCCTACGACCTCTTCGCCACCGAGGGCGGCACGGCCGCCATGTGCTACCTCTTCTACAGCCTCAAGGCCAACTACCTCGTGAATCCCGGCGACACGGTCGCCCTCATGACCCCCATCTTCACCCCCTACATCGACATCGCCGGCCTGAACGACTTCCACTTCGACGTGGTGAACATCAACGCCACGACGCTCGATTCCGAGGGGCTCCACACTTGGCAGTACCCCGACGAGGAGCTCGAGAAGCTGAAGGATCCGAAGATCAAGCTCCTCTGCCTCGTGAACCCGTCGAACCCGCCGAGCTACGCGCTCTCGGAGCACACGCGCGAAAAGCTCGTGGAGATCGTCCAGAACGACAACCCGAACCTCATCATCATCACGGACGACGTCTACGGCACCTTCGTCGAGGGCTTCCGCTCCGTGATCCACGACCTGCCGAGGAACACGGCGCTCGTGTACTCGTTCTCGAAGTACTTCGGCGCCACCGGTTGGCGCCTCGCCACCATCGCGCTCGCGAAGGACAACATCTTCGACGAGCTCATCGCAAAGCTTCCCGACGCGCAAAAGCAGGTCCTCTACCAGCGCTATTCCGAGCTCAAGGCAGATGGTTCCGCGCTCAAGTTCTGCGATCGGCTCGTGGCCGATTCGCGCCTCGTCGCGCTCAACGGCACCGCGGGACTCTCCACGCCGCAGCAGGTGCAGATGAGCCTCTTCGCGCTCTACTCGCTCCTCGACAAGGCGGACACCTACAAGCACAAGATGCAGGAGCTCATCAACGACCGCCTCGCCGCGCTCTGGCGCTCGCTCGGCTGGACGCTCGAGCCCGACCCGCTGCGCGCCGGCTACTACTCCATGCTCGACCTCGAGATCTGGACGACGCGCCTCTACGGCAAGGACTTCTTCGCCTGGCTCTCCGCGCACTACCGTCCGATCGACGTGGTGCTTCGCCTCGCGAAGGACACGGGCGTCGTCGTGCTCGCGGGCGACGGCTTCGACGCCGGACGCTGGAGCGTGCGCGTCGCTCTCGCGAACCTCTATGTGGATGACTTCCTCGCCGTGGGCAAGCGCGTGGGCGAGATCCTCGCCGAATACCACGCCGCCTGGCAAGCGGGGCAGTAAAGCCTTTTCAAGTTCCACCAGGCGTACCCACTTGGCTCCTTACGTCACGAGGGACCAAGTGGGTACTTCTGGCGATAGACCTGCATGCACCGCTCGACCGGCTGCTTTGTGTGCGCTCGGTGGAGTGGGCACGACTCGCCAAAGCGCGGGGTATAGCCCTCACGGTTGGATGAATTGCGTGGCGGCGCCTCGCGCTTCCGCGCCCGAGAAAGAAGGTTGCCATGGCTTGCACCACGATGTTGATCGGTCCCAAGGCCTCAAACGACGGCTCGACGATCATCGCCCGAAACGAAGACTGCGAAAACGGCGATTTCAATCCCAAGAAGCTCGTGGTCGTGAAGCCAGAGGACCAGCCGCGCGAATACACGGGCGTGAACAGCCACCTCACGATCAAGCTTCCCGATAACCCGATGCGCTACACCTGCTCGCCGAACGTCGACGGCTCTGACGGCGTCTGGGGCGAGGCGGGCATCAACGAGGCGAACGTGGCGATGAGCGCCACCGAGACCATCTCCTCGAACGCGCGCGTGCTTGGCGCGGACCCGCTCGTCGCCTACGACCCCGAGACCGGCACGCCCGGCGGCATCGGCGAGGAGGACCTCGTCACCATCATCCTCCCCTACGTGAAGACCGCGCGCGAGGGATGCCTGCGCTTCGGCAAGCTCCTCGAGACCTACGGCACCTACGAAATGAACGGCATCGCGTTTGCCGACGAGAAGGAGGTCTGGTACATCGAGTCGATCGGCGGCCACCATTGGATCGCAAGGCGCCTGCCCGACGACTGCTACTGCGTGCAGCCGAACCGCCAGGGCATCGACAAGCTCGACTTCTCCGATGCCTACGGCGCGCAGAAGGACTACATGTGCTCGGCCGACCTCGCCGAGTGGATGGCCGAGAACTTCATCGACGTCACCTACGGCGTCCCGAAGCTCCTGCGCTCCGACAAGTACTTCGGCCTGCCGGTCGTCATCAACCCGCGCGACGCGTTCTCGAGCCGCACGTGGTTCGACATGGTCTACAACAACCCGCGCGCCTGGTACATCTACGCCACGCTCAACAACACCACACCCGAGTTCCGCGGCCCCGAGCCCAAGTACAAGGTCGAATCGATGGACATCCCGTGGTGCATCAAGCCCGAGCGCCTCATCACCGTCGAGGACGTGAAGCAGATGCTCGGCACCACCTACAACGGCACCAAGTACAACTGCTACGGCAACCTCGGCGACGAGGGCTCGCGCAGGCTCTATCGCCAGGTGGGCATCAACCGCACGTGCGAGTGCTCGATCCTGAACATCCGCCCCTACGCGCCCGAGGCCGCGAAGGCCGTGCAGTGGATCGCCATGGGCTCCGGCCCCTTCAACACCGCGATCGCCATCTTCACGAGCGTGGACGAGGTGCCCGACTACCTCGACACCACGATGCGCATCTCCACCGATGACTTCTACTGGGCGATCCGCCTCATCTCCGGCCTCGCCGACCCCGAGTTCTTCGCGAACGAGAACGCGATCACGGCCTACCAGCAGGCCACGATGGCGCTCGGCTACCAGTCGCTCCACACGGTGGACGCCGAGCTCGCGAAGGGTGGCGCCGACACCGAAGCCGTGCTCAAGGCCGCCAACGAGAAGCTCTGCGAGGGCGTGAAGACGCAGACCGACAGCCTCCTCTCCAGCGTGCTCTACACCCGCAGCATGGAGATGAAGAACCGCTTCAGCGCCTCCGACCACTAGTTTTAACCTGCGGGGACAGTGGGCCTGAGAACCTATGGTTCTGGGCTCGCTGCTCCCGCTCGAACGACTTCCGACTTTCACCGGCCCTTTTTCTCGGGTGACACACCTCACATTGGCCTACGGGCTTTGATGCCGGCGGACCACTCCTGAGGTCCGAGAAAAAGGGCCTTCTCCTTGCGGCTCCCACGGCGATCCCAGAACCATAGGTTCTCAGGCGTGAGAGTTTCGCAGGTACTTCGATGGAAGGGCGCTTGCGCGGTTTTGGGGGGCGACGAATTCGAGTAGGGCCTCATCACCGTGCGTGGGGATTCCCTTCTTCTGACGTCGTCGTACACTTTCACCATGGTTCACAAGGCGTGAGGAGCGCGTGATGGCTGAGATCAAGAAAGTCGGGTTCGTGGGGCTGGGGATCATGGGGAAGCCCATGGCGAAGAACCTGCAGAAGGCGGGGTTTGAGCTGCACATTTGGGCGCGGCACCCCGAAGAGGTGACCGATCTCGTCGAGGGCGGCATGACGTGGCACGAGAGCCTCGCCGACCTCGCGGCCTCCATCGACGCGCAGATCACCATCGTCGGCTTCCCGCCCGACGTCGAGCAGGTCTACCTCGGCAAAGGCGGCATCGTCGAGAGCGCCGCGCCCGGCACCTACGTGATCGACATGACCACCTCGAGTCCCACGCTCGCGCAGAAGATCGAGGCGGAGGCCACCGCGCGCGGCCTGCGCGCCCTCGACGCGCCCGTCACCGGCGGCGACACCGGCGCGCAGGCGGGCACGCTCTCCATCATGGTGGGCGGCGCCGAGGAGGACTTCGAGGCGTGCCTGCCGCTCTTCCGCGCGATGGGCACGAGCATCAGCTACATGGGCGGCCCGGGCTTCGGCCAGCACACCAAGATGGCGAACCAGATCATGATCGCGGGCGCCATGGCGGGCGTCTGCGAGGGGCTCTCCTACGCCAAGGCCAAGGGCATCGAGCTCCAGAAGATCTTCGACGCGGTGAAGGAGGGCTCGGCCGCGGGCACGCAGCTCTCGGGCTACGCGCCGCGCATCATCAAGGACGACTGGGCGCCCGGCTTCAAGATCGAGCACTTCGTGAAGGACCTTCGCATCGCGAGGAGCGAGGCAGAGGGCGCCCACCTCGACCTCGACATGATGCGCCAGGTGCTCCTCAACTACGAGAACCTCATCCTTCGCGGCATGGGCGCGAACGGCACGCAGGCGCTCATCAAGTTCTACGAGAGCGGCGACTAGCGTCCCGCGAGCGCGCGCCCGATCGCAACGAGGTAGATGGCCACCATGAGCTTTCGCCAGTGGATACGCGGGATCAACTCCCACGGGTTCTACCACCTCTTCCGGTGGGACTTCTGGCGCTCGCTCTTCGTGAACTTCTACCTCTTCAACATCCTCGGGCACTGGGCCGAGATCCCCTATTGCACGTTCATGGACCGCTTCTTCGGGATCGTCGACGAGAACTACGAGCTCTGGACCGACCCGTGGTTCAAGCCGTACTGGGTCTACGGCTCGGGCGTGGTGGTGATGACGCTCGTCATCGAGCCGCTCAAGGAATACATGATGAAGCGCCACAAGAGCCTCTGGGCCCCGGCGCTCGAGACGTTCGCCATCGCGACGGCGCTCGCGGCCGTCATGGAGACGGCCTTCGGCTTCATCTGCAACCAACCCGACGAGAACGGCGTGTATCCGTTCTGGGACAACTCCCAGCTGCCCGGCAACATCCTCGGCCAGGGCTGGATCGTGAACGACCTCGTGATGGGCGTCATGTGCGTCGTCTACGTGTGGCTCGCCTATCCGCTCATCTCCATCGGGCTCGAGAAGCTCGGGGAGAAGCGCGCGAACATCCTGTTCGTGGCCGCAAGCGCCGCGTTTGCGCTCGCGACGGTGCTCTCCTACGTGCCGAATCCGCTGAACAACCTGTCCGCGAACGAGGGGGTGGGGCTCGAGGCCGGCGAGGGCGTGGCGGAGGGGCTCGCCACGGACGATCTCGAGGATGCGGGCGGCGCGGGCGGCGCGGGCTCGAGCGGCTCAGCCGGCGCGAATGCCGCGGGGGCGAACGCGCTTGCGTCCGAAGGCCACGGCCCTGCGCTCGTCGACGGCTCCGATGCCGTGAAGGAGCTGCCCGCAGGCTCGACCGTCGCCTTCCTCGGCGACAGCATCACCGAGGGCGGCGACTTCGAGGCGGCTTTCCCGAGCTACGATGTGCGGAACTTCGGCGTCATCGGTGACACGTCGGCCGGCGTGCGGCAGCGCGTGGACGAGGTCGTCGCCGCGGATCCGGCGATCGTGTTCCTGATGGTCGGGACGAACGACTTGGACGACGACGCGGCTCCCGCGAGCACGATCGTGGAACACGTCGTGGCGAACGTGCGCGGCATCGTGACTAAGCTCGAGGAGGCGCTGCCCGACGCCACCGTGGTGATTGAGAGTGTGCTTCCCACGAGCGACGCGGAGAAGAACGCCGCGATCCTCACGCTCGACCGAAACCTCGCCGAGCTTGCCGCCGACCTCGGCGGCCACACCGCCTACCTCGGCCTTTACGAGCGCTACGTGGGAAGCGACGGCCTCCTCGAGAAGGAGGACACCGAGGACGGCCTCCACCTCACGAACGAGGCCTACGAGCCCTGGTACTCCCTCATCCGCGACCTCTGGCTCACCGCGTAGGCGAGGACGCGCCACAATAGGGCGGGCGATCGCCGTGCGGTCGCGAGCACCATCGCGCATTCGGAGGCATCCATGGCCAAGCATCCCCTCATCAAGTTCCTCGCCCTCGGCACCGTCGCCGCAGGTGCGGCCGCCATCTGGCAGCTCTTCGGCAACGAACTCAAATCGCTCTTCACGCTGAAGCGCCTCTTCCCGGCGAACCCCTCCCATGACGACGGCGAGGTGTGGACGATGGACGTCGCCGGCGAGTACTACTTCGACGAGTTCCTCGAAGCGGGCGGCGCGGCAAACGACGCCGAGCTCATCTCCTTCATCACCCGCAAGATCGGCAAGGGCATCATCCCCACCACGATCGAGGAATCCGACATCACGTGCTCGTCCTTCATGGCGCGCGCACAAGACGGTCGGCCGATCTTCGGGCGCAACTACGACTTCAAGCGCACGAACACCTGCATCGTGCGCACGCACCCCGGCGGCGGCCGCCATGCGTCGGTTTCCACCGTCGACCTGCAGTTCCTTGGCGTGGATCCCGCGAAGGGCGTGCGGGGCCCCATGGATCGCATGAACATCCTCGCCGCGCCCTACGCGCCGCTCGACGGCATCAACGACGCGGGCCTCGCCTGCGGCATCTACATGAGCCTCCAAGGCGGCGGCGTGGACGAGCACCACGAGATGTACTCCGTGCCCACCGAGCAGAGCACGGGCAAGCCCTCGCTCACCTCCACGACGATGCTTCGCCTCATCCTCGACTACGCGAGTACCGTGGACGAGGCCATCGAGCTCGCCGGCCGCTACGACCTGCACGATTCGGCGCACAACTCGTTCCACTACATGGTGGCCGACGCCTCGGGGAAGAGCGCGATCCTCGAGTGGACGAGCCCCACGCTCGAAGAGGACAAGGTGAACGCAAACCGCGAGCTCAAGGTCATCTTCCTCGGGGACCCGGTCTACGTGCTCGGCGAGGAGGAGCGTGAGGAGCGCTTCCAGCTCATCACGAACTTCATCCTCTGCGAGCCGCGCTACTACACGAGCACGAGCGAGATGCTCGGCATCGAGCGCTACCGCACCATGCAGGAGGAGCTTGACGCCACGGATGGCATCGTGGCGGACGAGGGAGCGGCGCTCGAGGTCTTGCAGTCCGTGGGGCAGCGGCTCTACAACGCCACGCACGGCGACCTCGAGCCCGGCGTGGTGACGGTGCACTCCGTGGTGTTCGACCTCAAGAACCGCAAGGCGTGGTGGGTGCCGAACGAGCACTTCGAGGAGCCGCTCTACTGGCAGGTCCTCTCGGTGTAACCCTCCCGCGCGGCGCGCGGTGGAGCCCTCCCGCACGGCACGCTCGGCACACGAATGCGGGGCGGTACCGGAATTCGCGTCCGGTACCGCCCCGTTCAGTCACTGTCCTCGCGAGGAGGCTCGCCGAGCTCTCCCGCTTCAGGGCTCACCCCCAGAAGACGCCGCTCCAGCCCTTGCCCTCGTACTTCCAGCCGTCCTTCATCATCTGCGAGAACTCGGCCTTGCCCTCGGCGTCGATGCGCACGAAGTGGTGGGTGCCGGGGCCCTCGTGGTAGGGGTTGAAGAACCTGCCGATGGTCACGCCGCCACCGCGCACGATGCTCTCGGGATCGTCGTTGGAGTAGAAGGCGACGCCCTCCTCCTTCTGCCAGCCGCTCGCCTCGAGGCTCTCGCACTCGTCCTGCGAGGACGCGTACATGTGGTCGCCGTTGTTCGGGTTGTAGAAGCGATAGACCGGGTAGTCCGAGGTGAGCGGCGCGTACCACGCGATGCCCTCGTAGTTCCAGCCGTTCGAGACCATGGTGTCGCGCTCGGAGGCGTCCTGCGTGTAGAGGTGCTCGTCCGACCAGGGGTTGTACATCCGATACATCTCGTGGCCCGTCTTCACGGAGATGGTGAACCCGCGGGAGAGGGCGTTCAGGGTGGTGCCGGGCTCCTCGATGGTCTCGTAGCTCAGGTAGTACGTGCCCGGCTCGAGCCTGCCGCAATCGAGGCTGAGGCTTTGGTAGCTGTTCTGCGACCCGTCATGCGGGCTCGTGGTGCCCGCGATCGTGGCGCCCTCGGAGTCGAGCAGGGAGAGCTGCGTCGCACCGAAGAAGGGCGGGGCGGAGAACTTCACGTTCGTGGGCTCGTCGACGTCGAAGCTGAAGAACTTGGTGTACTTCGTGGCCGCCTCGCCGTCCACCGTGGCCTCATGGCTCTCGTCGAACTTGCCCGTCACCGTGGCATCCAAGCCCACCTGCTGGGCCTTGGGAGGCCACCTTGGGATCCACGCATCCGGATCGGTGTAGGCCCCGAGGGCGATGCTGCACACCGTTCCCTCGCAGCCCACCTGCGTGAGCCTCTGGGTGTAGGTGCCTTGATCGAGGGTGTAGCCGAAGTATTGGGTGGCGTAGCCGTACCCGAACCCCATGAGGTAGGCCGAGAAGACCTCCTTGCCGCTCTCGTTGAAGAGCTGCCAGAGCACGTAGCCCTTGGGCGCATCCGAATCATCCGCCTCCATGAGGAACCAGACCACCATGCGTTCCTCCTGCACGGTGAAGGGATACTCCACAGGCGAACCGTCTTCGTTCGGCCAGGGCTGGCGATGGTGCGATTGGCCGATGAACCAATGGGTGTCGGGGGTGAGGACGTACGGCTCATCCTCGCCCTCCGCCATCGCGGGCGTCGGTGCGGCCATCACGACCGCAGCGAGGACCACGCCCAGGGCGAGCAGGCCGCACGCGAGGCGCTTCCAATTCCTCTTCAGAAGATTCACGATCGCTCCTCCCGATCGTCGTGACGTCGCGGCCCAAGCGGGCATGCCGCCGGCGCGCAGTGCCGAAGGGACGCGCGCCACGGCGGCGTCTCTTCGAAGGGATTATATGGGCCGATGCCGCGCATGCCCCCCAACCAGCGATTCCCACACAAGCTCAACAAGCGCGAGCGCGCCAGCGAAGGCGGCGAGCTCGCGCGCGACCGACAAGCAGGCGAGGGAGCTCGCCTGAGGGCGGCGTCGGCTCATCCGAGGCGGCGAGGGCTAGGCTAGGGCAACCGCACGGAAGGGAGCCCCCATGAAAACCATTCGCCTCGGAAAGAGCCACCTCGAAGCCCCCGTGGTCGTCGTGGGCGCGATGCGCCTCGGCAGCCTTTCGAAAGACGAGCTCACGCGCTTCATCCACCGCGCGCTCGAGCTCGGCGTGAACCACTTCGACCACGCCGACATCTACGGCGGCGGCGAGTGCGAGGCGCACTTCGGCGAGGCGATCTCGGCGGATGGCTCGATCAAGCGCGAGGACCTCATCATCCAGTCCAAGCTCGGCATCCGCCACGGCTTCTACGACTTCTCGAAGGACTACATCCTCTCCTCCGTGGACGCGATCCTCTCTCGCCTGCGCACCGACTACCTCGACGTCCTCCTGCTGCACCGCCCGGACGCGCTCGTGGAGCCCGAGGAGGTGGCCGAGGCGTTCGACATCCTCGAGCAGGCGGGCAAGGTGCGCCACTTCGGCGTGTCGAACCACAAGCCGATGCAGGTCGAGCTCCTCAAGACGGCCGTCGAGCAACCGCTGCTCGTGAACCAGCTGCAGTTCTCGCTCGCCGTGGCGAACATGGTGGCCAACGGCCTCGAGGTGAACATGGACACCGACGGCGCCACCGACCGCGACGGCAGCGTGCTCGACTACTCGCGCATCCATCGCATGACGATCCAAGCGTGGTCGCCGTTCCAGTCGGCGAACTGGCAGGGCGTCTTCCTCGGCGATCGCGCGCGCTTCGCGAAGCTGAACGACGAGATCGACGCGGTGGCCGAGCTGCACCACACCACGCCCACCACCGTGGCCGCCGCATGGATCCTTCGCCACCCTGCGAAGATGCAGGTCGTGGCTGGCACGAGTCGCATCGAGCGCCTCGAGGAGATCGCCCAGGCCACCGACGTCGAGCTCAGTCGCGAGGAGTGGTACCGCCTCTACCTCTGCGCCGGCCACCCGCTGCCGTAGCGACTGGCATCTGGGCAACGCTGCGGCAAGGCAAAGCGCGAAGGCGATCCCCCACCGGGGGTCGCACTTTGCCTTGCCCCTCTCGGCGCCGCTACTCGGCTCGGCGAACCACCCTGCTTCCCTCCTAGCCCGAATCGATGGAGGAGAACGCGGCTTTTACCTGCTGATAGGGAATGCGCTCTTGCTCGAGCCGAGGCGTCGGCTCCTGCTGGCGGGGAAAATCGAAGACCTTCGCCTCAGCGTCGGTCAATCGCGTGAGCTCTCCCGTGAAGGGGGTTGGGCTCCACGACCCAGAGGTCTTCGCACTCCCCGAGCGTTCGCTCGTCCATGGGCACGGAACGCGCGCCCGGATGATGCACGCGGAATCCGTCGAGGATCCTGAATCCGCGCGTGTCGAGGTTGCCCCAGTAGCAGAGTTCGACTTCATCCAGCCGGGAAATGGCGAGCCTCGACCCCGCGCCGTAGCCCGATCCGAAGAGGGCGAGCGTGCGCGCCATCGCGGGCAGCGTGAGCACGGAAACCAGGTTCTCGCATACGATGACTCGGGCGGGATGGACCTCAAGCCCGGAGAGCTCAGAAGCCGTGAGGCCCATGTCCTCGAAGTCCCCGGGGAGAATCCCCGGATCGAGCGCACGCACGCGGATGGGCTCAGGGGTCTTTCTGAAGGGCAGCGTATCGAAGCCATAGGGCGCTCGAGCCAACCCGACCTCTACCAGGCCGAAAGCGCAATCAGGTCAGGCACCAAACACGGCGCCTGACCTGCGGTTTTTCGTGGAGCCAGCTATCAGACTCGAACTGATGACCCCCGCTTTACGAGAGCGGGTAAATGACGCTTATCTGGGGAAATGC
>CANPVI010000034.1 GCA_947581665.1 uncultured Atopobiaceae bacterium
TCGACGGGGCTTCCCGGGCCAGGGTCGAACTTTGCACTTGACGGGGGTGCGGGGCATATGATTGGGGACGGACCTTTCGTCTCGCCGCGCGTCCTCTACCTGCGGCTTTGCCAAGACAAAAGGTCCGTCCCCAATGTCTTGAGACGTTTCCGCTGCGAGATGCGTTGCGCGCAAGACAAAAACTCCGTCCCCACTGTCTTGCGTCCCCACTGTCTTGCAACTGTCTTGATGTCTCGTCATGCCTGTGGCCGAATTGTTTCGGCGCGTCGGCCAAGGCGCGCGCATTTCGGGGAACAACCAGGACATGGCACTCGCCACGCACGTGTTCCTCGCCCGCAAGGGCCCGACCCGCAATGCGCCTCGGAGTAGCCGAGGCCCGAAGGAGGCTCCCCATGAGCATCGAGACCCGTGATAACCGCACCATCGCCAAGTCGGCTTCGCGCCACGAGGCACTTCGGCACCCGCTTCTCGACAAAACCGCCATCAGCCCCTACAACGACTGGTCCGATGGCTATGGCATGCCGGGGGCGATCGGCAACGGCTACGTGAACATCCTGAAGGTCTCATGCGGGGTCGTGGACAAGACGAACGACGTCCTCATCGACGGCATCGTCACCTATGACAAGGCCGAGGTCGCCGACGCCTACGTGGGCCAGATCAACATGCTCACCGCGAGCTCCTTCTGCGGCGTGATGGGCCAGGTGTGGGGCTATGACCTCGCGCGCCACCCTTCCATCGACCATCAGACCCCGCTTTTCGAGGAGACGCAGTTCAACGGCCAGAAGCTCCCCGTCTATGACGGCGCGCCGCTTCTCGAGGCCGGCATCGAGCTCTTCGGCACCGACGTCGATCGCCGCTACCATCCCGCGCCCGGCTCGCACGTCATCTGCGCGAACAAGGGCGTGACGGCCTACCGTCCGGCCACCGACCGCGAATTCCAGGACGGCGAAGGCTACGGCGTGTGGTCCTTCATCGCCATCTCGCTCTCGAACGACCGCGATTACTGCGCCGACCTCTTCATCGAGGACGCCGGCATCTGGACCAAGAACGACAACGAAGAGGAAATGTGTGCGTGGCTTGACGAGCACCGCAAGGAGATCGTCTGGTCCGTCGTCGAATGCGGGCGCGACAGCGGCGTCCTCTTCGACCGCACCTACATCTCCTACGCGCACGTGATGATGAAGCCGAACCAGATCGGCAACGCCATCACCGTGGGCCCATACGTGACGCTCGCGCGCCACGCCGTCCCCGACGCCGGCTTCGGCGCCCTTAACGGCATGAGCCTCGAGGGCTGGCTTGAGGGCCAGGGCTTCGAGAGCTTGACCGGCCTCAAGGCGTAAGCGCCCTCTGCGCGCCCCGTGGGCTGGAGCCCAGCTCACGGGGCGCGTTCTCCACAGCTTCACCCCGAACCACTGAGCGCTATCCGTCCCATCCGCACTGATAGAAGAGTGAGGGGCCACCATGGCTGACACCCCCAACACCCCGAACGCCACCGCCGTCGCGCCTGGTGACGCTCAGCAGAGCACCAGCTCAAGCGCGTCCGACGCGAAGCGCGTCGGCCTCATCGGCCTCATCGGCGTCGTGATCTCGGCCATGGTGGGCGGCGGCATCTACGACCTGCCGCAAAACATGACCGCGGACGCCGGTGGCCTTGGCATCATCATCGCGTGGGCCATCACCGGCATCGGCATGTGGTTCATCGCCAACACCTTCCGCGTGCTCGCACAGGCGAAGCCCGAGCTCAAGAACGGCCTCTACACCTACGCCTCACGCGGGTTCGGCAAGCTCGTGGGCTTCTTCGTGGCCTACGGCTATTGGATTTGCAACTGCTTCGCGCTCGTGGCTTACGGCGTCCTCATCATGAGCACGCTCAACTACTTCTTCCCCGGCTCCTTCGAGGGCGGCAAGAACTGGTGGAGCATCATCGGCGCCTCCGCCATCAGCTGGCTCATGTTCGTCCTCGCCTGCCGCGGCGCGAAGAGCTCGAGCTTCATCAACATCATCGGCACGATCGGCAAGATCATCCCCGTCATCATCTTCCTCATCGCCTGCCTCACCGTCTTCAACTTCGCCACGTTCTTCCATGGCTTCTTCGGCATGGACGGCTCAAAGGCGCTCGCGTTCAACTTCGGCGACGTGATGGGCCAGGCCTCCTCGACGATGCTCGTCACGCTCTGGCTCTTCATCGGCATCGAGGGCGCAGTCGTCGTCTCCGGCCAGGCTACCTCGCAAAACGACGTGGCGAAGGCCACCACCATCGGATACCTCGCGATCCTCGTGCTCTACGTGCTCTCCTCGCTGCTGCCCCTCGGCGTCTACGACCAGACGCAGATCGCCGCGATGGAGAACCCTTCGATGGCGGCCATCATGCTCGACAAGTTCGGGAGCTGGGGAGAGATCCTCGTCAACGTCGGCGTGATCATCTCCGTGCTCTCGAGCTGGCTCGTCTGGATGCTCATGCTCGGACAGATGCCGCTCTTCGCCGCCGAGGACGGCATCTTCCCGAAGTCCTTCGGCAAGACCAACGACGCCGACGCACCCACGAAGGCCCTGCTCTGGACGGCCATCATCATCCAAGCACTCCTGATCCTCTGCCACTTCCTACCCGGTAACGCTTGGACGACGATGATCTCCATCACGTCCGTGATGGCCATGCCGTGCTACCTGCTCTGCTGCCTCTTCCTCTGGAAGATCGCCAAGACGGAGCCGTGGCCGAAGATCCGCTTCAGCAAGACCAACGGCCTCGTGACCGGCATCCTCGGCACGATCTTCTCGCTCTTCCTCGTGTACTCGGCCGGCCTCAACTACCTCATGGTGGCGTGCATCATCTACGCCATCGGCATCCCCATCTTCTTCGTGGGGCTCAAGCAGAACGGCGCCACCGGCACCTACAGCTCCATGCTCGGCAAGTGGGAGAAGGTCCTGCTCGCGATCGTCGTCGTGCTCGGCATCATCGGCATCGTGTACGCGTGCATTGGCGGCATCTTCTGATCTAGCCGACGCTGCGGCTTTTCAGAGTGCCCAATCTCGGGCACTCTGAAAAGCCTCGCTGGCGTTTGGCTCGTTCGCGTGTCTGCTTCTGCATCATTCCCGGCTTCCCCAGCCTGCCCTCGATCCTCCACCTCGCAGCCTGCCCTGACCTCCTTCTCGCAGGCACTTTACATAACGTCACAGAATTACACGGGCTTGCGACGGGAGGGCACAGAAACTCATGCCCATGCGGCTTCGCGTGGCGCAAGGGCATGAGTTTCTGTGCTCGAAATCGCCCGATTCTGGCGTGTGGGCGCAAGTTTCTGTCTTTTCATGGCGCATGAATGGGAGTTTCTGTGCTTTCGGCCCCTCGAATCTCGAATCGGGCACAGAAACTCCGCCCCTCGCGGCAGCGGGCCTAGAGCGGACAAGCCTAGAGTGGGCGGGCGAAGTAGTAGCCGTCGTCGAGCTGGACGAGCTCAAGGCGGTCGGCGCACGTGAGGCGCTCGCGCGAGAGGATCGTCACCTTCTCGCTCCCCTCGCCCGCGTCCTCCGCCTCGCACGTATCCTCATCCACAAGCGAGAGCGTGGCGTCGTAGATGTTGTAGCCGAGCGCCACCACGATGGGGTTGCAGTAGCAGGTGCCGGTGCGCCCGAGGAGCACCATGAGGAAGCCCACGGCCACGCAATAGGCGGCGAAGGCCGACCAGCTGAGCCGGAGCGCGAGCGCGAGCAGGGGAATGACGAACGAGATGTAGAACGTGAGCGCTTGGTCGTTCTTGAGCTCGAGCGTGGCGGCGCTCGTGCAGAGGGTGGCCGGAAGGCGGCTCTTTCGTCCGAAGGTGACGAGGCCCACGATCCCGAAGATGACCATCGTGGCGGTGCACGCGAGGTTGATGGTGTTGAGCACGGGGAACGTGGCAGGATCGCCCACCTCGGCGATGCCCTCGGAGACGCCGAGGTACGCGGGTGCGAAGAAGCGCTCGGCAAGCGATATCGCCGAGAACGCGAAGGACGCACCATAGAGGGGGATGAACGAGATGAACACGAAGAGCCGCCGGTAGCGCGTGGGCGGCACCTGCGTGCGGGTCGGCGCCTTCGCGCGCGTGCGGGTGGACTGCGATTGCATGGCCCTCCTCCCCTCAGTCGCACGATTCTACGGTAGCGGAAACCCCATCGGCCCATGCAAGACAACGGGGACGCAAGACAGCGGGGACGGAGCTTTTGTCTTGCGGCAGCTCGTCTACCTGCGTCTTTTCCAAGACAAAAGGTCCGTCCCCAGTGTCTTGCAGTCGCCAGTGTCTTGCATGGGAGGACGCCGAGACGGACGCCCTCGCGCACCAGTGCTCCTGCCCACCTGTTACACCACGATTCTTGGCACGATCCAGGAATCCCATCGTCTGCGTTCGTCGCCCGTTTATCTAAACCCCGCGCAACCTTGCGGGCAAAGCAAAAGAACCGTCCCTTCTGTCTTGCTTCGCACGGGGGTCGCACGGGGCCTTCGGGTGTATCTCGTGGCACGGAGGCGCTTAGGGTGTCGCGAATTGGGGTGAAAACGGTGTGAATCGGCCCGATTCGCACACCGCTCGCAGGGGCGCGGCGCTTTTCGATACACCCGAAGGGCACCCGTGCCTCGAGATACACCGCAAGCGAGGCCGTGGCAGCTGGACGCACACCACAAGGCCACGCGCGCCACGCGTGCAAGGGAGTACCCTCAGCTTCAAGCGTGGAGGCGCGGCGAGCAGGCGCGGAGGCGCGAGGGCGCGGCGAGCAGGCACGGCACGCGAGCACGGCACGCAGAGACGGAGAGCGAGAAGGCACGGCGAAAAGGGGTGCGCGATGGCGGGCACGGGCGCGAAGAGGGGCGAGATCCTCTACCAGGGGCACGCGAGCATGCGGATCATCACGAAGGCGGGCACGGTCGTCTACGTGGACCCCTTTGCGGGCGAGGGTTACGACGTGCCGGCTGACCTCATCCTCGTCACCCACGAGCACTACGACCACAACGCCGTGGACAAGCCCGCGCACAAGCCGAGCACCGTCATCTGGCGCGAGGCGGAGTTCCTCGAGCACGGCTGGAGGGCCTCCGAGCTCGGGCACAAGGTCTTTCGCGACGTGGACGTCCAGGCGGTCGAGGCCTATAACGGCCACCACCCGAAGGGCTTCGGCGTGGGCTACCTGCTGCGCTTCGACGGCATCCTCGTCTACGTGTCCGGCGACACCTCGAAGACGGACCAGATGGCGCAGATGGCGAAGCTCGGAATCGACTACGCGTTCCTGCCGATCGACGGCATCTACAACATGGGGCCGGCCGAGATGATGCGCTGCGCGAAGCTCATCGACGCGAAGCGCGTCATCCCCTACCACATGGACCCTGGCCACCTCTTCAACGAGGCGGACGCCGAAAAGGTGCGGCTCCCGAACGTGCTCATCGTGCCTGCGGGCGGCGTCATCGACTATTAACGCAGGCGTTCGCGAAAGCCGACAAACCTGAAGCGAACCCTAAAACACACCGCGCGAGCTGGGGGAACCATAAGGGACAACGCACACTCCCGAGGAGAGGATCCCCCATGGAAACCACGCTCACGCTCGAAGACGTTCTCGCCACGTTGATCTGGGACGTCGAGCGCCCCGACCTCGAGGACTAACCGGCGGCGCGCTCAGCACGCTTGGCCCTCACGGAATGCGATAGTGGCCTACGAGGTCACCTCGTGATTCGAGAATGTCCTGCTCAAAGGCCGTTTGGAAGGGGCCATCGTGGTGGATCACGTAGGGCACGCCGCGCGCGTTTCGCCGGTCTGACACGACGCCGATGTGATCCTCGAAGACGACGATATCGCCGCCTTGCCAAGCCTCCACGTCTGAAAGATCGTTCGTGAGCGTCTCCGCGTTGCGCGGGAAGTAGACGCGCAAGTTCTTCACCCTTCGAAAATCGATTGCCGGATCGGGCGCTTCGATGGCGTAGGCCTCGGGGTTCGCGGCAACGTCGGCCGCGACGAGCTCCATGAGGTCGTAGCCCGCGCCTTTGCACGCAAACGCCACCACATCCGTGCACACGCCATAGCCGTCGTCGGGGTAGCCGTCCGCGTAATAGCGGCTTTCGTACTTCGGCTGCGTGGCCACGTAGCCGAGCGCGCCTTGGAGGATGTCCGTCTGGTCGTCGATGCCATCGCCATCCGCGTCGAGCGGGCTCGTGAGCTGGGGAATTTCGCCCGCATAGGCGTCAGTGGGCCTCGCTGCGGAAGTGCGCTGGTAGGGCACGAGCACGAAGAGCGCGGGCGCCGCCGCTGCGAGCGCCAGACACACCACGATTGCAATGCGTCCGCGCCTCGTCATCGCACCTCCTCGCGCTTCGTGGCCACGGAGGAGAGTCTACCGAGAAGGAGTTGCGCCTACACCCTGCCGCGGCGGGCTCACGTCCGCCCAGGCGTTGTCGTGGAGGCTCCTCAATCGCCTTTTGAACCGCGGAGGCAGCTTAATCGCGCACGCGTTTTGCCATGTGAAGGTCGAATCGCCCCGTTTTGCGAGATTGAAAGCCCTCCACGCCACTGGATGCGAGATTGAAGACCCTCCA
The DNA here is from genome assembly GCA_947581665.1 of uncultured Atopobiaceae bacterium. GTDB lineage: Bacteria > Actinomycetota > Coriobacteriia > Coriobacteriales > Atopobiaceae > CANRLS01. Next base: position 6,545 of record CANPVI010000034.1, read on the forward strand.
CGCCAACATATCGAAAATCGCGTGCGTGACTAAGGGGCCCCCACGACTTGAAAGGCGATTTAGGGGCCTCGATGCCAATCCGTGGGCGAGCACACCCAAAACAGCGGCATCACTCTGTTTCTTCAAGAATGATCTTCACCTGATCGATGAAATCTGGGAGCTTATCGAAGATAGCAGTGCACACGATCGCCCAGTCGGTGCCTTCGTAGTCGTGCACAAGCCTGTGGCGCATGCCGGCAATCTGCCACCAGGGTATTTCCGGATAGCGATCTGTCACGTATTCAGAAATCCGATTTGCTTGCTCGCCAATCTGCGTGAGTGGTGTGGTCACGAGCCATTGAATCTCTGTGTCGCTCGCAAGGATCTCGGGCGTGATCCCGTGTTTCTCCACTGTGTCGAGCAGCTCTTCGCCGACTTCCACGATGCGCTCGAGCCTTCTACGGTCGCTGTTCATAGGGGCACTGCCTCGGCGAGTACGGTGTTTCTGAACTCCCCGGGGAGGAGTTCAGAGATCTCATACACGTCTACGGCTTTTCCGGTCGCGCGGTGCAGCCCTTCGGCCACGCCAAACACGTTGAAGAGCTCGGAATCCTCGTCCATCACCAAAAGCACGTCGATATCCGAGCGCGAGGTGGCTTCGCCTCTCCCGTAAGAGCCGAAAAGGCTTGCGGACGCCATGCCGAACCTCTCGAGGAGAGGGTCGATAATGGACTTTAGCTCGTCTTTTGTGTAGATCTTCTCGTCCATGGGCTTGATTCTACCATCGTCTTCGCACGTGCTTTCAGGCGCCATTCCTCGAGATAAGCGGCCACGCGGTGGCCTACCCCCTGCCGCGGCGCGCGAGGAGGGCGGCCAGTGCGGCGATGCCGATGCCGAGGGCGCAGAGCACGGCGAGGGCGTGCAGGCGCTCGGCGCGCGTGTCGCCGAGGATGGCGAGGAGATCGTCCACGGTCTGGCGCGAGGCTTGGTGCTTGCGAAACTCGTGGAGCTCCGCCTCGGAAAGCGGCGTATCGGGATCGATCGCGCGCGTGCCCGCGCGGCGGAGGTGGCCGATGAAGGCCCGCGCGTCCTCGCCGAGGTCCGTGCGCGCCTCGCTCACGTAGCTTCCCGCGAGCGCGATGACGAGTGAGCCGACGTAGTGCTGGGCGTCGTGGTCGAGCTTGAGGATCTGGCCGAGGAGCCGTATGAACATCCGCGGGTTTCCCGAGCAGAGCTGCGTGAGCGTCTCGATGCGCGCGGCCGCGACGGCGGCGAAGAACTCGTCGAAGACGCGCTTGCGTGTGGCGTTATCCGCGTCGTGGAACCAGTCGTTGAAGTCCTTCGAGTAGGAGAGCGCGATCGGGTCGATCTCCTGCGGCTCGACGGCCACGAGGCGGCTCCCCATGACCTCCCAGCTCGTGGCCGAGTGCTGGAGCATGCCCTTGGCGCTCGAGGCCACGATCTTCGTGGGGCTCTGGCGGCAGAGGAGCTGTCCCACGATGTCGAAGTGCGGCACGTAGAGGCGCACGCGATCCTGCACGTTGGCATAGGGCGTGCGCGCGATCACCTGCTGGGCGAAGCCGGGGCCGTCCATGTCCCAGATGCGCACCACCTTCGCGCGGGCGGCCTCGCTCGCGTGCGCCGCCGCGAAGACGGCGAGGTTTCCGCCCTTGGAGTGGCCGCCGAGCATGATCGGCCCGTCGACGCGCGAGGCGACGTCGTCGAGGTAGCGCCGCGCGTCCACCTGCGCCGGCGTGACCTCGTAGGACATGTCGAAGTTCTCGTGCCACCCCACGAGCGTGTCATCGGTGCCGCGAAAGGAGAGGTAGGTGGTGCCGTCGTCGAGCGCGATGGAGAGCGCACCGAACTGCTCTGCGGTGGCGGAGTCGAGCGTGTCCACGTAGTTCGCGAGCTGCGCGCCCGCAAAGCGCCGCCCGGAGGCCATCTTCTGCGGCAGGAGCTCGACGATGGGATCGGTGAAGGAGGGTGTGGCATAGAGGCCGAGCTTGCCGTTTCGGGCCTGGAAGGCGGGAGCGGCTTCGGCGACGCTGACACTGCCCTGCCCCGGCCCGGGCACGACGCCCGCGAGACGCACATACGAGAGGTTCGCGAGCACAAGGGCATCCACCTCGTTGAACGGCACCTGCTCGAACGTCAGATCGCCGTACCAATCGAGGTAATCGAAGAAGTTCGCCATGTCGCCGCTCCCCACCATCGCGTCCTAGAGGCCTTATGCCCCCTTGTCCACTCGACTCGAACCACGCAACTTTGATTTCACCGAGGAGGGCCGTCTACCGTGCACGCGAAGCGTGCGCGGTAGACGGCCCTCCTCGGTGTGGCTGAAGAATCACTCCATCTCGCGTAAAACGCGAGATGGAGCTCATTATTGGCCAAGCCCATTCGGGCAAATGAAACTAGTTGAGGTATTCGGAGCCGCGTTCCTTCTCGAGCGCGAGGATCGTGTTCGCGTTATCGATCTCGAGCTTCGTCATCTCGCTTTCCGAGAAATCGGGGTCCACGGAGTACCAATCCATGTGACTGAAGAACTCCTGCAGGTCATCGCGCTTGAACGCGTAGCCGTGACGCGCGTAGATCTCATTGCGGGCCACGCAGAGCTCCCAATCGTTCATCCAGCTCACGTCATCGGTCGTGATGGTCCTCGTGTTGGAGCCCGAAAGCACCTCGCCGCCGTTGCCCACGCGCACCGTGGGATAGCCCGCAGGCGCGGTGATGTAGGCGCCGTCGCCGCCCTCCCCGTAGACGACGGAGCTGTCGTCCGAGCTCCCGCCCGGCACCACGATCACCGTGGAGCCGGAATCCTTCTTCGCGTCGTCGAGCTCCTGCTGCAGCTTTTCCTTCTCGGCCTGAGTGGCCTCGAGCTCGGCTTGCGCGGCATCCGCATCGGCCTGCGCGGCCTCGGCGGCGGCCGCCTGCGCGGCGGCGGAGTTCTCGAAGATGCCCGTGGTGAGGCCGAGCGGGTTCAGGAAGTAGAAGAGCGCGAAGCCCACGACGGCCACGGCCGCCACCACGCCGAGCGTGATGCCCACGACCTTGCCCGTACCGCCCTTGCGCGCTGGCGCGGGCGCTGGCTGCTCGGGCTCCGGATACTGCGGCGGCATGGTGGGCGGAAGCTGCGTCGACGTGTCCTGCGCGGACTGCGCAGGTTGCGCGGGTTGCGTGGGTTGCGTGGATTGCGCTGGCTGCGCGGCCTGCTCGGGTTCCTCGACCGACATGCCGCAGTTCGTGCAGAAGCGCACGCCCTCTTCCAGCTCAGCGCCGCAATTCGTGCAGAAAGCCATGGTCGCTTCCCCTCGCCTTCCTAGCGTCCGTCGTGCGTGCGGGTGGCCTGGTAGTTCGCCAGGTACCCCGCGAACTCGGGCGACGTGTCGGAGTTGCCGCTCCGCCACGCCTTATGGTCGATGATCTGGCTCTCCGAGCCAAAGTACGCGTCGATGTAGGCGATGAGGGCGTCGAGCGCCTCGAGCTGCGCCTCGGGGTAGTCCTCGTCCGTCGAGCCCTGATGGATCATCTCGATGCCGATTGAGTACGAGTTCATCCCGTAGTCGGGCGCCCAATCGCCGATCGGCGTGGTGCCGAGCTTGTCGTCGCGCGATTCGTCGGTCGTGCCGTAGTAGTCGTTGTGGCCGGCGTCGCCGAAGCCCGCGTGGTGCGCGATCTGGTCCATCGGCACGCACTGCACGATCTGGCCGTCCTTGCCGATGATGAAGTGCGAGGCGATGTGGTTGCCGTCGCTCACCCAACCGTCGATCACGTTGTAGGGCGTGCCTCCGCCCTCGGTGTCATGGAGCACGATGTACTTCTGGAACTCTGCCGTCTTGGGCCCGTGCGAGAACTCCTCGACGAAGTTCTGCTCGATCGCGATCTCGGGGAGCTCGGGCTCGGTTTCCTCGGGCTGCTCCTCTTCGGGCTCTTCTGCGGCGGGCGCGTCCGTGGCCGCATCGTCGAGGATCGGCTCCTGCGGCCGCTCGTCGGCCGCGCCTTGCACGGCGTCGCCCAACGGTGCCGTGGCCCCGCAGCCTACGAGCCCAAGCGCAAGCGCGGCGCCCAGCATCACGGCTCCAAGCCGAGGCAGCGCCAATGGGGCATGTCGGCGTGCGTTTCCACGGAGCGGCATTACAGACCCTTCGACGATTGGCGATCATGACGAGCATCGCAGCATAACGCCGCCATCATAGCCGACGCCCACACACGCACACGGATCGCAAAAACTGCAGACGAGCCACGAGCGGCCTTCGGGTGTACGAAGCGTAGTCACGTGGACGCTTGCGGTGTACCTCGTGGCACGGACTTGCTGGAGAAGCTGTTGATGAGGCTCGTGTCCCCGGAATCAATCAGATCGCAAAGCAACCGATTGCCCGTCGCAACCAGGGACTCCCGGAAATGAAGGGGGTAAAGGTCAAGCGTTTCCACCTTGCCGACGGGGTGGCCAGTCCCTCCGTGGACCGTAATCCCCAGTAGGGATCCCGCCGCAGCGACGGCATACTCCGGCGCGTCCTCGCAGAAGTACTTGAGGCTCGTGAGCGCCCTGGGGCAT
>CANPVI010000035.1 GCA_947581665.1 uncultured Atopobiaceae bacterium
CGACGTCTTCTTCGTGCAGTCCATCGTCGGCCAGAACGTGAACGACATGTTCATGGAGCTCCTCATCGCCTGCGACGCCGCCAAGCGCGGCAGCTGCCGGACCTTCTGCGCCGTGATCCCGCACTACGGCTACGCGCGCCAAGACCGCAAGGCGGCGCCCCGCGAGCCCATCACCGCGCGCCTCGTGGCGAACCTCCTCGAAACCGCCGGCGTGGACAAGGTCATCACCCTCGACCTCCACACGAACACGATCCAGGGTTTCTTCGACAAGCCGGTGAACCAGCTCACGGCGCTCCCGCTCTTCGCGAGCTACTACCGCCAGCTTGACCTCGACCCCGAGACGCTCTGCGTCGTCTCGCCGGACGTGGGCCGCGCCAAGGCCGCGAAGAAGCTCTCCGACATGCTCGGCTGCTCGCTCGCCATCGCCCACAAGGGCCGCCCGAAGCACAACATGGCCGAGGTCACGGGCATCATCGGCGAGATCAACGGCAAGACCTGCATCGTGAACGACGACATGATCGACACCGGTGGCACCCTCGTGGCCGGCATCAAGGAGCTGAAGAAGCTCGGCGCGGGCGACATCTACGTGTGCTCCACGCACGGCATCTTCTCCGGCTCCGCCATCGAGCGGCTCCAAGGCGCGCCCATCGTGGAGTGCGTGGTCACCGACGCGGTGCCCCTGGACCCCACGGTGCTCGAGGCACCCGGCACGAAGATCAAGCAGATCTCGGTGGCCGAGGAGTTCGCGGAGGCCATCCGCCGCATCTACGACGAGATCCCCGTCTCGGCGATGTTCGGCGCCGACCTCAACCTCTAGGAGCCCCAATGGCCCGGGAGCTCGAGGAGCGCGAGTCGCGCGAGGATGCCGAGGGCGCGCCCATCGCGCTCGTCGTGGGGCTCGGCAACCCCGGCGAGGAGTACGACCGCACGCGGCACAACGCCGGCTTCCACGTCGTCGACCTCCTCGCCGAGAAAGGTGGCGTCTCCTACTGGAAGGGCCATCTCGGCGCGCAAGTGGGCACGGCAACGCTCGCTGGCCGAAAAGTCGTGCTCGCGAAGCCGCAATCCTTCATGAACTCGAGCGGTGGCCCCGTCTCGAAGATCGCGCGGGAAATGGGCCTCTCACCTGAGGAAATCCTCGTGATCCACGACGAGCTCGACATCAGCGAGGGCGACGTGCGCGTGAAGGTGGGTGGCGGCCACGGCGGCCATAACGGCCTGCGCTCCATCATCGACAAGCTCCAGAGCAGAGACTTTGTGCGGGTACGCGTGGGTATCGGGCGTCCGCCCGGACGCATGGACCCCGTGGACTTCGTGCTCAAGCAGCTCAAGGGCGACGCGAGCACGGAGCACGACATCACGTGCGCGCACGCGGCCGACGCGGCGCTCGCCGTTCTTGAGCAGGGTCCGGTAGCCGCCCGAGACGTTTTCAATGGCCTGCATCGCCGCAACACAAAGGGGAACATTTAAGATATGCTTGCCCGTGAATGCCCGGTTCCCCGACCGTGCTCGATCTCCTGAGGCCCCACCGCGAGGACGAGGCCCTTCCCGCTAGGTTGCAGTCTCACATTCGAAAGAACGAGAGACCGGAGTTCCAAAAGAAGCAGACGGGGGGCCGGGCATCACGGTGTCGGATTCCCCGAGGAGTTTCGTCGCAAGGCCCCACTTGGCCCCGTTTTGTGATGCAAAACGGGGCCAAGTGGGGCCTTGCGACGTAAAAGGTCCTACTTCGCGCCCGGCAGTTTCGTGGCGGGGGGAGTGGTGTTGTCGCTTTCCTCGAGCGCCTCCTCGATGGCGCGAAGGCCCTCATGGATGCGGTAGAGACGCTTCTCGAGGCTGGAGGCCTTGTCGAGCACCTCCTTCGCCTGCGCCTCGCTCAGCTGCTCGTGGTCGTTCTCACGCACCTCGGACGTGAGGTCCTCGAGGGGGTGGCGCTCCTCGAGAGGTTGGAAGGTCTCGGGCGCGTGCGCGACGATGATGCCGCCGGGGAGCTGGCCGAGGCGCTGTTGGAGGTGCGTGCCGACGCGCTCGATGGAGGCGGAGACGCCGAGGCCGTAGATGCCCATGTCGCCGCCGATGGAGTAGGCCACGATGACGGCGATGGCGAAATAGGGCGCCATCGCCCAGCCGAAGATCTCGCATCCCATGAAGAACGAGGCGAGCGGTGCGCGGATGACGGCGGTGAAGAACGCCATGATGCCGAGGGCGGAGGAGAAGCCCGCGTCGGTGCCGGTCATCACGCAGCAGGCGGCGCCGAGCAAGGCGCCCGTGGTGAGGGTCGGCATGATCTCGCCGCCGCGGAACCACAGGCCGAGCGCGAGGACGGTGAGCAGGCCCTTGATGGCGAAGCCCCAGCTCGGCTCCTGGTTCTCGAGCGAGATCTTGATGAGGGGGGAGCCCGCGCCACCGTAGTCGGTCCAGTGGAAGACGAGCATGAGGGTCGCGATGATGACGCCACCCGCGACCACCCAGAGATAGAAGTTGCGCTTGATGGCGACGGTGTGGCGCTGGAGCCAGTCGATGAGGAAGGCGTAGACGGCGCCGACGAGCGCGCAGGCGACTCCGACGATGAGGCTCTTGCCAACGTAGGGCCAGGAGATGAGGGGGATCGCCACCTTGGGGAGGATGTCGCCGATCTGGAAGGGGTAGGCGATCGCGCAGCCCACGAAGCTCGCGAGGAGGATCGTGAGCGCGTGGCGCGTGATGCCCCTGCGATAGCGGCAGAGCTCGAGCACGAGGAAGATCGCGCCGAGCGGCGAGAAGAAGAGCGCGGAGAAGGTGGCCGCCATGCCGGTGGCGGCAGTGTAGCCGAAGAGGTCGTGCTTCTTCTCGAGCTTGAGCACCTGCGAGAGGTGGAACGGACGCGCCACGAGGTTGCCGAGCGAGGCCCCCATCTGGAGCGCCCCCGCCTCCTTGCCCACGGAGGCGCCGCCGAGCACGGAGAGGCACGTGCCGAAGAGGATGCCGGGGGTGAGCTTCGGGGAGATCTCCTGGTTGGCGCGCAGGTAGTGGATGACCTTGTGGGTGGTGAGGTCGTAGTCGAGGTCGAGCGCGTGGTAGAGCACGAGCGAGAGCGCACCGGTGGCGGGAAGCGCGATGGCGAGCCACGGATGCGCATAGAAGAGGTTCAGCGAGAAGTCCACGCAGATGCAGAGCGTGATGGAGGCTCCCGCGCCCACGGCGCCCATCACGAGGGCGAAGAGCACATGGCGCACCATCTGGCCCACGTCGATCGTGTTCTGCGCCATCGCTCCTCCCCTCTAAGACGCAAAGCCGAACTTGCGAGCACGCTCGCCGGGAGAACGCCCGAGGGGCGCCGCCGAAGCGGCGCCCCCGAATAGTGCGAGCGGCGAGTGCGAATTAGTGCGCGAACATCGCCTGGAAGATCGGGACGAGCCAGATCCAGAGGATCGACGTGACCGCGAAGCCCGCGGTGGACACCGCCACCGAGCTCGCCCCTTCTTGGACGTAGATGTTGTATCTCGCGGAGATGATGATGCCCGAGAAGGCAGGCGGCAGGGCGACGGCCATGATCAGCATGCCGAGCTTGTCGCCGTCGTTCGCCATGCCGAAGATGAGGCCGGCGGCTAGGATGACGGCGGGCGTGAGGATCAGGCGGAAGAACGTGTTCCAGATGGTCTCGGCGCCGAGGCTGAAGCGCACGGTCGAGAGCGCGAGGCCGGCTGCGAGGACGGCGACGCCGGAGTTGGCCTTGGCGATGAGCTCGAAGCTGGGGTCGAAGGCCTCGGGGACGCGCACGCCGAGGATGACGAGGATGACGGCGAGGATGGGCGACCACACGACCGGCTCCTTGAGGGCGTCGGTGATGGCCTTCACGTTCTGGCTCTGCGGTTTCTTGTAGTGCGGGTCTTCGGCCTTCTTGGCGAGGTAGTCCTTGTGGGCCTCTTCCTTGGCCTCGACCTTCTCGAGGTGAGCCTCGGCCTTCTCGATCTTCTCCTCGGCCTTGTGGACCTTCTTCCATTCGCGCTCCTCGTCAGAGCCCTTGGGCGGGCGCTCGTCGGAGACGGGGACGGCGACGGAGCCGCCCGCGGCGGTGGCACCGGCGAGGGCCGGCGTGGCGGACGCGGCGGCGACGGTGGCCGGCTGCGCCTCGGTTTCCTTGGCCTTCTTGGCGGCGATGGCGGCGTCGCGGGAGAGGCCGATGTTGATGAGGTAGAAGCCGATCGGGATCGTGATGGCGTTCACGATGATGGCGACGATGGCGATGACGAGGTTCGTGTCAACGGTGTTGCCATAGATCGGGTCGAGCACGGCGAAGCCGAGGAAGCCGATGGTCGGCGAACCGGCGATAAGGGCGCAGACGGCTGCTTCCTGGATGGAGTGCTTGAAGAAAAGGCGGCACAGGAGGAAGCTCACCATGAACATGCCCACGGTGCCGATGAGGCTGATGAGCGTGAGCGTGATGTCTTCGACGAGCATCTCGCGTGTCGCTTTGACGATGGAGACGAACAGCGCTGCCGGCAATGCGACGTTCAGCACGAGCTTGTTGAAGCCCTGACGCTGCTCATTGGTGAAGTAGGTGATCTTACCGAACACATAACCGAGGACCATGATGACGAGTATCGGAATGATATCGTTGATGATGATTTTTTCCATGGTCGCACCTCTTTCCTCTACGAGGCATCTCCCGATGCATGTGGCGCTGCATTCTCGGCCTGTGTTCGGAGCCTTATAGAGTGCGCTCCACCTTTTCTTCCTTGCCTTCTTAGTACCTACCCCTCGCGGATTGCGAGGGGTGGTTTGGCGCCAATCCGTTAAAGGTCTGCTATCGGCGCAGACGAGTTACTCCTTGGGCTTGGGAGCGAGCGGGCCCACGACCGGTACCGGGTTGAGGTTGCCGATGTGGCCGCTCTCCTTGCCGGCGTGGATGGAGAGCTCGACGTTGATGAGGCACGTCTTCTTCGAGGCGAGGGCCTCCTCGAGCATGGACTCCACCTCGGCGGGCGTGGTGGCGTAGTAGCCGACGCCACCGAAGGCCTCGATCATCTTCTCGTAGTGGGCGCTCGCCATGAGCGTGAGCGGCGAGGGGTCGCCGTCGGTGCCGATGTTCTCGAAGTCGCCACGGTAGATGCCGCCGTTGTTCATCACCATGAAGACGATGGGGAGGTTGAAGCGGCAGGCCGTCTCCACCTCCATGCCGTCGAAGCCGAAGGCGGAATCGCCGTGGATGGAGACCACCTGGCCGCCCGTGGTGACGGCGGTGCCGATGGCGTAGCCGGTGCCGACGCCCATGACGCCCCAGGTGCCGCAGTCGAGGCGGTGGCGCGGCTTGTAGATGTTCACGATGTTGCGGCAGTCGTCGAGCGCGTTCGCGCCCTCGTTCACGAGGTAGACGTCGCGGTGCTTGTCGAGCACGCGGTTCACGGCGCCGAGCGAGTTGAAGTGGTCCATCGGCACGGTGTCGGCGCTCGTGCGGGAGGCGAACTTCGCGTTGTTCTTCTCCTTGGATTCCTTCAGCATGGAGAGCCACTCGTCGGAGGCCTTGATGGGCTTCTCGTCGAGTGCCTTGTTGATGAGGGTGAGCGCGGAGCGGATGTCGCCCACGATGGGGGCCGCGATCGGACGCGCGTTGTCGATCTCGGTGGGGTCGATGTCGATCTGGATGAACTTCGCGTCGGGGTTCCAGCTCTTGCCCTTGCCGAAGTTGAGCATCCAGTTGAGCCGCGCGCCGAGCATGATGACGACGTCGGCCGTGCGCAGCGCGAGGCCGCGGCAGCTCGCGGTGGAGAGCGGCGAATCATCCGGCATGAGGCCCTTGGCCATGCTCATCGGCTGGTAGGGGATGGAGGTCTTCTCGAAGAACTCGGCCACCTCATCCTCTGCCTGCGCGATGGCGGCACCCTTGCCGAGGATGACGAGCGGGTACTTCGCGGTCGCGAGGAGGTCGAGCGCGCGATCGATGGACTCTTGGGAGGGCGCCATGGCAGGGCATGGATCCACGACCTTGAAGAGCGTGGCCTCGGCCTCGGCCGCGTCCATGGCCTGTCCGAGCATCTCGCCGGGGACGTCGAGGTAGACGCCGCCGGGGCGCCCCGAGCAGGCGGTGCGGATGGCGCGCGCCACGCCGAGGCCGATGTCCTTGATGTCGTCGATGCGGTAGGCGGCCTTGCAGAAGGGCTTCGCGTAGTTGTACTGGTCCATGCCCTCGTAGTCGCCAGATCCCATATCCACGATGTCGCGCGTGGAGGAGCCGGAGATCATGATCACGGGGAAGCCGTTGACCGTGGCCTCCTTCAGGGGTGGAAGGCCGTTCAGGTAGCCGGGGGCGGAGACGGTGAGGTAGACGCCGGGCTTGCCGGTGAGGAAGCCCTCGGCGGCGGCCGCGTTACCCGCGTCGCTTTCGTGGCGCATGCCGATGAAGCGGATGCCCTTGCCCTGGCCGATGCGGGCGACGTCGGTGACGGGGATGCCCACCACGCCGTACATCTTGTCGATGCCGTTCAGCAAAAGCGCGTCGGCGAGGACGTGCATGCCGTCGGTCAAGTTCGTGGTCTCTGTGGCCATGGAAACCCTCCTTGATTGGAACGCATATCGGTGTGGCTTGTTCCCTTCGGCTTCACTCGCGTTTCCGGCGAAGTTGAACGGAGTGTGGAGTTCGCCGAGCGGACGCATAGCGCGCGCCCTGTCAAAGATCGCGAGCCATGGGGAATAGAGCCCCTTGATCGATGAGACCGTGCCGTGTGCGCGTGCCCCTGGGAAAAGACGTCTTCTCGAGAAATCTCGGAAGGCGCAGCGTACTGAAGGAGAACCCCATGACCGCACCGCTTGAGGGAATCAAAGTCGTCGACTGGACCCAGGTCCAGTCCGGCCCGTCCTGTTCGCAAATGCTCGCCTGGTTCGGCGCCGAGGTCATCAAGATCGAACGCCCGGGCGTGGGCGACGCCACCCGCAGCCAGGTGAACAACATGCCCGGCGCCGATAGCCTCTACTTCCTGCAGCTGAACGCCAACAAGAAGTCGCTCGAGCTCAACGTCGCCACCGACGAGGGCAAGCAGATCCTCACCGACCTCCTCAAGGACGCCGACATCTTCATCGAGAACCTGCACCCCGGCGCGGTCGACAAGCTCGGCTTCGGCTGGGAGGACGTCCATAAGCTGAACCCGAAGCTCATCATGGGCACCATCAAGGGCTTCAACCCCGTCTCGCGCTTCTCGAACATCAAGGCCTACGAGCCCGTCGCCCAGTGCGCGGGCGGTGCCGCGGCCACCACCGGCTGGTTCGACGGCGAGAACAACGTCCCCACCCAGTCCGGCGCGGCCCTCGGCGATTCGAACTCCGGCATGCACCTCTGCATCGGCATCCTCGCCGCGCTCCTCAAGCGCGAGAAGACCGGCGTGGGCGACTTCGTCTACCAGTCCATGCACAACGCCACCGCGAACCTCTGCCGCATCAAGCTTCGTGACCAGTTGAACCTCGACGTGCTCGGCGAGCTTCCCTACTACGCCTGCTACCCGAACTACAAGTGGGGCAAGGACCTGCCGCGCGCCGCGAACGCCGAGGGTGGCGGCGTCCTCGGCTGGTGCTACAAGTGCAAGAACTGGAAGGAGGACCCGAACGACTACGTCTACATCGTCGTCCAGCGCAACGAGCGCGGCTGGAAGGAAGTCTGCACGGCCATCGAGCGTCCCGACCTCCTGGACGATCCTCGCTTCGCCACCGCCGAGGCGCGCGACGAGAACAAGCAGGCCCTCTGGGCGGAGATCGAGAAGTACACGATGCAGTTCGACAAGTACACAGCCACCGAGAAGATCGGCGCCTGCGGCGTGCCCATCGGCCCCGTGCGCACTTGGCGTGAGATCGAGAACGACGAGGAGCTCATCGCCGACGGCACCATCGTCGAGATCGACCAGGGCGGCAAGCGCGGCACCTTCAAGACGCTCGGCATGCCCATGTTCTTCAGCGATTGGAAGCCCGAGTACAAGCGCGCCCCCGGCCTTGGCGAGAACAACGTCGAGGTGCTCGAGGGCCTTGGCTACACCGACGACCAGATCAAGGATCTCGCGAGCAAGGGCGTGATCAAGAACATCGACTCCCTGAAGTAAGCAGCAGCTATAAGTAATTCGATCGAAGGAGCCGGCCGCAAGGTCGGCTCCTTCTCGTTTTAAGGGCTAGACTGCATGCCACGGGCGTTCGACGAGCCACATGGAAGGGGCACAGATGGCGAAGCGCAAGCTGCTGGTGTTCGATGCGGGGGGAAGTGCCATCAAGTACGGCATCTTCTGCGCGGGGGAGCTTTCGAATGAGGGCTTCGTGCCCACGAACGGCGACGACCTCGACGCCTTCCTCGCGAGCATTCGCGAAGTGGTGGAAGCGGCGGGGATGATAGACGGCATCGCCTTCTCCCTGCCCGGCATCATCGACCCCGAGAGCGGCTTCGCGAAGACCGGCGGCGCCATCCGCTGCCTGTACGGTGTGAACCTGAGGGAGATCCTCGAGCAGGAGTACGGCGTTGCCGTGGCGGTGATGAACGACGCGAAGTGCGCCGCCCTCGCCGAGCTTGGTTTCGGATGCCTGAAGGGCGTGGACGACGCGGTGGTCATCGTCTTCGGCACCGGTATCGGTGGCGCGCTCATCGTGAATGGCAAGCTCCTCCTCGGCTCGCACCTCGTCTCCGGCGAGTTCTCGGTGATCCACGACGACGTGAACCACATGGCCGAGCCGGGAAACGAGTTCTGGGCGCACTGTGGCATTGCGGGGCTCTCGGTTGCCGTGGAGCGCGCGAGCGGGCTCAAGGGCCTTTCCGGCATCGAGGTCTTCCAGAAGATCCGCGCGGGCAACACCGACGTGGAGGACGGGCTTCGCGAGTTCTGCCGCATGGCGGCTTGGCACATGTACAACCTGCAGGTCATCACCGACCCTCAGGTCTTCGCCATCGGCGGTGGCATCTCCAACGAGCCGCTTTTCATCGACTACCTGCGCGAGGCCATCGTCGACGTGGGCGAGCTCATCCCCCAGCACTTCGTGGAGCCGAAGGTCGTGCCCTGCACGTACAAGGGCTCGGCGAACCTCGTGGGCGCCGCCTACGCCTTCGAGCTCCAAGAAGGGGAATAGTCCTCTCGCGCTGAAAACTGGCGATCAGAGGAAGGCGCGCTCGCGCTCGACGCTCCTCTTGATGGAGCCCATCGCCTCGTCGAAGAGTTCGCGCTCGCGGGGGCTGAGCTCGATGTCCATCACGAGCTCGATGCCCGCTTGGCCGAGGATGCAGGGCACGCCGCAGGGGAGGCCCTCCACGCCGAATTCGCCTTCGAGCTCCACCGTGAGGGTCATCATGCGACGGATGTCCTCGATGATGGTGGTGACGATGTTCGACACCACGCCCGAGATGCCGAACTCCGTGGAGCCCTTGCCCGCGATGATGTGGGCGCCCTTGGCTTCGTTTTCCGCCACGATCTCGGCGAGCGAGAACTGGGAGGCATCGCCGGGGTGCATCTCGAGGTACTCGAGGATGGGCACCGTGCCCACGTAGGTGTGCGTGATGGGCACGAAGATCTCCTCACCGTGCGCGCCGATGCACATGGCCTGCACCTCGCGGCGCGAGATGCCGAGGCTCCGGGAGATCTGCCGCGCGAGACGCGAGGTGTCGAGCGCGGTGCCCGTGCCGAAGCAGCGCTCACGGGGAAGGCGAAGGCGGTGCTTCATGTAGTCGGTGACGGCATCGACGGGGTTCGAGATGGAGACGAGGATGCCGTTGAAGCCCACGCGCTCGATGGCGTCGCAGATGCTCGACATGATGGCGATCGTGCCGTCGAGGAGGTCGTAGCGCGTCTCCCCGGGCTTGCGGGTGCGGCCCGCGGTGATCACGAGGATGTGCGCGTCGGCGATGTCCTCCCAGCTCCCGGCACGCACGATGGGCGCGCTTCCAAGGCCGAAGCCGAGGTCGTCGAGGTCGGCCGCCTGCGCGATGGCGCGCGCCTCGTCCACGTCCACGAGCACGATCTCCGTGGCGTCGTTGGTCTCGAGCATGCGCGCGGCGCACTGGGCGCCCACGTGCCCCGCTCCCACGATCACCACCTTGCCGAACGTGAAGCCCTTCAAAGGAAAGCCGTCAACGGACATGGCGCCTTCTTCGCTCGTGCTGTTTCCGATGTGTTACGCGCATGGTAGCCCTCATGCGCGCCGCGCGAGCGCGAGCCGTGCGAGGGATCTGCCATGCGCCCCTCAGGGCTTGTAGACGTCCACGGTGCGGGAGAGCTCGGTGAAGGCGGTCTCCGCTTCCTTGGCGAGCTCCGAGCGCAGCATCCGCGCGCGATCGGGCTCCCTTTGGGCGAGCGAGGCGAAGCGGTTCTCGCCGAGGAGGAGATCGGCGAGCGAGCCGTCCGGCGCGCGGTAGTCGATGGTGAGGGGATCGCACCCCGAGGAGGCCTTGCGCGGATCGAAGCGGTAGAGCGGCCAATAGCCGGCCTTCACGAGGCGCTTCATCTCCGGTACGACGGTGCCCATGCCGGCTTTGATGCCCCAGGAGATGCAAGGGCAGAGCGCCACCACCACCGACGGTCCGTCGTAGCTCTCGGCTTCCACGAGCGCGTCGATCGTCTGTTGCATGTTCGCGCCGAAGCACACGTGCGCCACGTAGACGTAGCCGTATTGCATGAGCATGCGCGCGAGGTTCTTCTTGGGCGTTTGCTTGCCGCTCGCGGAGAAGCCGGACACCGAGCCCAGCTGCGTGGCCTTGGAGAGCTCGCCGCCGGTGTTCGAGTAGCCCTCGGTGTCGAGGATGAGGACGTTCACGTTCTCGCCCGAGGCGAGCACGGCGTCGAGTCCGTCGAAGTCGATGTCGAAGGCCCAGCCGTCGCCACCGACGC
>CANPVI010000036.1 GCA_947581665.1 uncultured Atopobiaceae bacterium
CCGCACGACACGACGTTGTTCATCCAAAACATTTCCGGATGGTCGCACTGGAACGCCGCGATTGCCGCGAAGATCGTGCTCACGTACCTCGACGCATCGGAGTAATAGCCGATCTCGCCGATGACGAGGGCGGTCTCACGCCCGTTCGTGACGATATTGCCCGCCCGGTAGCTGCTGTACGTGCTGTCGCTCCATGCGGGGGAGAACGACGACCCGTCGATCAGAAAATCGTTGTAGCCGTCGTTGTCGCTGCCCTCGATGAACATGTTGTAGACGTCGTAACCCCACTGCGGCATGTTGATGCGATCGATCCATCGCTCATGCGTGCCCGGCGTGAGCGTGACGGAGCCCGAGGAGAGGCTCAGCAGGGAGGCGCTGTCGTCGGGGTTGCGAAGGTCGAGGTCGTAGGGCCCGTTGAAATCGGAGTCCTGCGGCACCACGTCGGCGACGCCGGGATCGAGGGCGCGTGCGGGCGACGCGAGCGCAACGAGCGCGAAAGCGGCGAGCAGCGCCGTGAGCAGGGCGAACCGCATGACGCGGCTGGGTGACTTCCGTGAGCGCGAGCTCCTCGGATGCGACATCGATGTTCCTTCCGGGGTCTTCTCGGATTTGCAAAAGATAGCGCCATGGTAGCGCGGCACGAAGCGAGCACCATGCAGCTCTCGGTGGTGGTAGAGGTGTTATGGAGGGCCTTCGGCCGGTAGTTTTGCTGCGTAGGGCCTTGCGCCGGTGGCGCGGAGGGCCTTGCGCCGGTAGCGCCACTGCGAAGGGCCTTCGGCCGTGTTCCGGAGCGCCTTCAGCCGGTAGTTTTGCTGCCTAGCACCTTCTGCCGGTAGGCCATGTCGGTCACGTAGGGCCTTGTGCCGGTAAAACCGGGCGTGGAGGGGCTTCCGCCGGTAGGGAAGCTGCTCTCTAGGTCCTTCGGCCGTTGCATCGCTACCGGCGGAAGCCCCTACGCGGCTCGACTACCGGCACAAGCGCCTACGGAACACGGCGCAAGGCCCTACGTGCCACGCCGGCCGGCACAAGGCCCTACGGAACACGGCGCAAGGGGCTACGTGACACGGCCACCGGAGCAAGGCCCTCCGCGCCAACGGCGGAAGGCTCTACGTGCCTACGGAACACGGCGCAAGGCCCTACGTGACATCACTACCGGCGGAAGGGCATCCGCGTCGCCGGCGGAGAGGCCTCCATTCCACCCTTACGCCCTGAATCACGTTTTCGGTGCATCTCTACTACCTCATTTCGGCCGCGGACCCACTTTTCCGGTGCACTCGTGCACCGGAAAAAGTGGGTCCGCGGCTTAAAAGTTCAGGGTGGGTCCACGGCCTATAAGTTCGGAGTGGGTCCAGGGCGGAAAGCTCGCAGTGTGGCTACAGCGCGGCTCCGTCGTCGGCGGGATCGTTCTCGATGACGCCGTCGGCGCCCGAGGTGCCGGCGTGCTCTCCCGCGAGCAGGCGCTCGATCGAGTGGTCGTAGAGGTCCGCTGCGCGCTCCACGGGAACGTCGAGGTAGACGGTGCCGCTCTCGTCAAGCACGGTCACGTTGTGCCCACGCACGCGGCCGATGCCGTCGTAGGCGATGCCCGCCTCGTCGAGGATGTCCGCCACCACGTCCGCGTCATCCGGGCTCACCGTGAGGATCACGCGGCTCTGCGTCTCGGAGAAGAGCGACGCCACCGGGCTCAGCTCGTCGTCGAGCGTCACCATGCAGCCGTGGCCGCCCGCGATGCAGCACTCGGCGAGCGCCACCGCGAGGCCGCCCTCGGAGCAGTCGTGGGCGCTCTTCGCGTAGCCCTCGCGGATGAGGCGGATGGTCGCCGCCTCGACTCCGTGCTCGAGCTCGAAGTCCACCTTCGGCGGGCGTCCGCCCGTGACGCCGTGGCAGGTGGCGAGGTACTGCGACGCGCCGAGCTCGTCGGCCGTCTCGCCGAGGAGCACGATGATGTCGCCCTCGTGCTCGAAGCCCATCGTGGCGTGCACGCGGTAGTCCGGCATCGTGCCCACCATGCCCACCATGGGCGTCGGCCAGATGGCCTGCCCGAAGCTCTCGTTGTAGAGGCTCACGTTGCCGCCGGTGACGGGCGTGCCCATCTCGCGGCACGCCTCGGCGAGCCCCTCGATGGCCTCGCGGAACACGTAGAACACCTCGGGCTTATCGGGGTTGCCGAAGTTCAGGCAGTTCGTGATGGCGGTAGGCGTGGCGCCCGTGCAGGCCACGTTGCGCGCACCCTCGATGAGCGCGATCTTCGCGCCCTCGCTCGGGTCCACATGGCAGTAGCGCGAGTTGCAGTCGGTGGAAACGGCCACGCCGATCGAGCTCACCGGCCCGCGCCCCGGCATGCCCACGCGCAGCACCGCTGCGTCGGCCTCGCCCGGAAGCACCGCCGTGCCGTCCTGCACCTGGTAGTCGTACTGCTCGTAGATCCAGCGCTTGGAGGCGATGTTCGGCTCGGCCATGAGCTCGAGGAACGCCCTCTCGAGCCCCTCGCGCGCGCTCGGATGCTCGAGGCTCGCGGGGTCGAAGCCCTGCAGCTCGTCGAGGTAGGCCGGGCGCTCGTAGGCGGGCGAGTAGCGCGGTGCATCGTCCGCGAGCTTGGCTGCGGGGATGTCCGCCACGATCTCGCCGTGCTGGCGGATGACGAAGCGACGGGTGTCCGTCACCTCGCCGATCACCGTGCAGAGCACGCCCCAGCGCGCGCACGTGGCCTGCACCTCGGCGAGGTTCTCCGGCGTGACGACGGCGAGCATGCGCTCTTGGCTCTCGCTCGCCATGATCTCCGCCGGCGTCATCTCCGGCTCGCGCTGCGGCACGCGATCGACCTCGATGTCGAGGCCCACGCCGCCCGAGCTCGCCATCTCCGACGCCGCGGAGGAGATGCCCGCCGCGCCGAGGTCTCCGAGTGCCACGAAGAGCCCGCGGTGCAGGAGCTCGAGGCACACCTCCACGAGGAGCTTCTCCTCGAATGGGTCGCCCACCTGCACGGCCGGGCGCTTGTTCTCGGCCGCCTCGTCGAACTCCTGGGAGGCGAGCGTCGAGGCGCCGCCGATGCCGTCGCGCCCGGTGGTGGAACCGAAGAGCACGAGGTGGTTGCCCACGCCCGCACCGGCGCCGGTCTGGAGGTCCTCCACGCGCATGAGCCCGAGGCACATGACGTCGATGAGGCAGTTGCCCTCGTAGCAGTCGTCGAAGTAGATCTCACCGCCCACCGTGGGCACGCCGAGGCAGTTGCCGTAGCCGCCGATGCCGGCCACCGCGCCGTCGAGCAGGTAGCGCTGGCGCGGCTTCGCAAGCGAGCCGAAGCGAAGCGAGTTCAGGCTCGCCACCGGCCGCGCGCCCATCGCGAAGATGTCGCGCACGATGCCGCCCACGCCCGTCGCCGCGCCCTGGTAGGGCTCGATCGCGGAGGGGTGGTTGTGGCTCTCGGCCTTGAACGAGAGCGCCCAGCCGTCGCCGAGGCCGATGACGCCGGCGTTCTCGCCGGGACCCTGCATCACGCACGCGCCCTCGGTGGGGAACTTCTTGAGCTCGTTCTTCGAGTGCTTGTAGCCGCAGTGCTCGGACCACATGAGCGAGTAGATGGTGAGCTCGGTGAGCGAGGGCACGCGGCCCTGGCAGGTGCACACCATCTCGTATTCGTCGAGCGTGAGGCCGAGGTCCTGGGCGATCTTCGGCGCCTTTTCGGGGTCGAGGAGCTCGGGCATTCCCACGGGCGCCGGGTCGTTCTCGTTGGCGAGATCCGCGGCGTTGGTCACCTTCATGGCGGGGATGGAGGCCTTGTCGTCTGGCATGTCTACCTCGAGTTTCTCGTGAGTGAGATCAGTCATTCGGAGGCGCCGGCGCTAGGCGCTCGCGCCCACCCGCTTGGCGATCGCGGTGAAGAAGGCGCTCCCCACGCGCGAGCCGTTCACGCCGTCGGTCACGCGCTCCGGGTGCGGCATGAGGCCGAAGACGTTGCCCGCCTCGTTGCAGATGCCCGCGATGTCGTGGAGCGAGCCGTTCGGCGCCGTCTCGCCTGGCACCACCGTGCCGTCGGGCCTGCAATAGCGCACCACCACGCGGCCGGTGGCCTCGAGCTCGGCGAGCGTGGTCTCGTCTGCGTAGTAGCTGCCCTCGTTGTGCGCCACGGGCACGTCCACCACGGTGCCCGGCGCGAGGTCGAGCCACTGGCAGACGCTCTCCTCCACGCGCAGCGGCACGCTCTTGCAGATGAACTTCAGGCCCTTGTTGCGCACGAGCGCGCCCGGAAGCAGGCCCGCCTCGCAGAGCACCTGAAAGCCATTGCAGATGCCGATCACCGGCAGGCCATGGCCCGCCTCCTCCACCACCGATTCCATGATGGGGCTGAAGCGCGAGATGGCGCCGCAGCGCAGGTAGTCGCCGTAGGAGAAGCCACCGGGCAAGACGATCGCATCGAAGCCGACGACGCTCGTCTCCTGGTGCCACAGGAAATCCGCGCGATACCCGAGGTACTGCAGCGCGCGCACCACGTCCTGGTCGCAGTTTGAACCGGGGAACTGCACGACGCCAAAGCGCATGCTCTTCCTCCCTCTCTCTGCCGTGCGACGCCTCGAAGGGGCGTCGGGGCCGCTCAAAAGCCAACTAAGCCGCTCAGGTGCGCGGGCCTAGTCCTCGTGCACCGTGACGGCGAAGTCCTCGATCACCGGGTTCGCGAGGAGACGCTGGCACATCTCCTCCACCTGCTCGCCGGTGACGCTGTCCTCCGCCGTGAGCTGGATGAACTTGCCGATGCGCACGCCCGTCACACCGGTGTAGCCGAGGTTCGCGAGCGCGTGGAGCGAGTTCTCGCCGGCGGGGTCGTGGATGCCCTCCTTGCCGGTCACGTGGATCTCAAAGTGCTTCATGGTTCCTCCCGGGTTCTGGGCGAATAGGCAACGTGCGAGGTCGCGCGGGTGGCGTGGCAGGTGCCGGGGCGCAGGGCCCGGCCCGCGGCGCGAGCGCGAGGCGCTAGATGTTCTGCATCTTCTTGCCGCGCCCGCGCTTCTTCGTGTCACGCAGGGCGGAGGCGGGGTTCAGCTTCTCGACGTCCGGCGCCGTCGCGGAGGCGCCCGTGGCCTTCGAGCTCGAGGAGCTCACGGTGCTCACGCGGTCATTCGGCACGGGACGCCCGCGCTTCGCCGCCTTCAGCGCCTTCTTGGCCTGCTCCTCCTCGTAGTCCTCGTCGATGATCTCCTGCTGGCGCTTGCGGTTCATGGCCGCCACCATCGCGTCGCTGTCGCGGCGTATCGGGCGGATCTTCACCCAGTCCCAGATGAAGCCGCCGATGATGAACACGTAGGCGAAGATGAGCGAGATGAGGCCCGGCGTGCCGGAGACGCCCTGGAGCGCCGCGAAGAAGATCCACGCGAGCGCCGTGCAGGCGAGGCCCGCGCCGAGGAGCGCCCACCAGATCCTGCGCCGGCGCCTATAGACCGGGTCGTGCGACATGAGGATGTTCGAAGCGGCGGCGATGCGGTCGTTCTCCGCGCGGTCTTTGCGGCGCTGCTCCTTCTTCTCCTCCTTGGTCATGTGCTCGTAGCTCTTCTTGGCGTGGCCGCCGCGCACCTGCACGACGTGCACGGAGGACGCGCTCTCGCGGGCGGGCTTGGCGCGGCTTGCGCCCTTACGGGTGTAGCCGCCACTCTCCTGGCCTGAGGCGCGCTTCATGGAGCGATCGTTCGTGGGATTTCTCTGGGTCATGGAAACTCCGAAGTCAGCCGGCTACTTCGAGCGGACCGGGTTGGGGGTGGGATCGGTGGCGGGACCGTGGTGGCTCACGACGGGTAGGCCGAGCACGCGGCTCACCATCTCGGAGAGCGCGGGGTCGGCGCCGTGGCCGGCGTTGCCGAGAAGGTGTGTGGACACCTCGGGGAGCAGCGCGTGGATGGCCTCGGCGCTCGCCGGGTCGAGGCCACCGGGGAATCGTTCAGCGGGGCTCGCGCCCGCGGTTTTGCCGTGGGAGGGGCGCAGGTGATGGCCATGGCGAAGTGGCGGCCGCGCACTCGCGCGCCCGTGCTCGCGGCGTGAGAGCTCCCACGCGCGCGCCTCGTCCGCGTACTCAAGCCACACGACCCCGGAGCGCCGCGTCATGAGCGCGCCTCCAGGCCGGTGGCCAGCACCGAGCGCGGCTGCCCGGTGATCTTCTCGAAGGCCTCGGCGTAGCGCGCCGAAGTGCCCGAGATCACGTCCTCGGGCAGGTGGGGCGGCTCGCCCTCGAAGTCCCAGTGGGCCTTCAGCCAGTCGCGCACGAACTGCTTGTCGAAGGACGGCTGCACGCGGCCCGGCTCGTAGCCCTCGGCGGGCCAGAAGCGCGAGGAATCCGGCGTGAGCGCCTCGTCGATGAGGGTGACGCGACCGTCGATGACGCCGAACTCGAACTTCGTGTCCGCGATGATGACGCCGCGGCTCGCCGCGTAGTCCGCCGCCTCGGCGTAGAGCGAGAGCGAGAGCGCGCGGATCTCCTCCGCGAGCTCGAGGCCCACGATCTCCGCGCAGCGCTCGAACGAGATGTTCTCGTCGTGCTCGCCCTGCTCGGCCTTGGTGGAGGGGGTGAAGAGCGGCTCGGGGAGCTTCGAGGCCTCGGTGAGACCCGGCGGGAGCTCGATGCCGCAGACGGTGCGGTCGCGATCGTAGGACGCCTTGCCGCTGCCGGTGAGGTAGCCGCGCACGATGCACTCGATGGGGATGGGCTGGGCCTTCCTCACGAGCATCGCGCGACCGGCGAGCCACTCGGCGCTCTCGGCGAACTCCGCGGGGAAGTTCGCGGGGTCCATGGAGAGCATGTGGTTCGGCACAAGGCCGGCGAACTTCTCGAACCAGAACGCGGAGATGCGGGTGAGCACCTCGCCCTTGCCGGGGATGAGGTCCGGGAGGATGAAGTCGAACGCGCTGATGCGGTCCGTGGCCACCATGAGGAGGACGTCGCCGCAGTCGTAGATGTCGCGCACCTTGCCGGAAGCGTCCGGGCGGCGCGCGCCCGCCTGATCTTGCGTGATCTCACTCGAACCCACGGTCGCCCTCCATGAGGTATCGCGGCGTCGCAGAGTGGTGCGTCGAGCGTCACACGTGCTTTGAGCTGCGCGTTTGGAGAGCGTTTGTGGCGAGCGACCCTCGATGTCCCGCTGCGTGGAGCGTGCGCTCCGCCGCTGGTTGCATCTCTCATGGGCATTGTAGACGATGCCCTCCCCCACGCCCCAGACCCGAGCGAGCCTGCAACAAAACTCTGCACTTGCGCCGCGCCTCGCCTGCAGCCTGTCATCGAGCGCTCTCGGCCGCCCCTCTCCTGTCGCGTAGCGCTCTCGGCCGCCCCTCGCCTGTCATCGAGCGTTCTCGGCCGCCCGCAATGGCCTCATCACTCGATATCGTATGTCGCGTAGCGCCTTCGGCCGCCGTTTCTGCCACGTAGGCCTCTCGGCCGCCCCACTCATCTGCCATGTAGCGCCTTCGGCCGTCCGCGATGTGGCACGTAGCCATCTCAGCCGCCTTTTCTGCCACGTAGGCCTCTCGGCCGCCCCACTCATCTGCCATGTAGCGCCTTCGGCCGCCCCAAAACACCCTCTTCGCGCCCGATGGATGGCATGGAGGGCCCTCAGCCGCCTTTTCAGGGCGGCCGAGAGGGCTACGTGCCAAATACGAAGGCGGCCGAGAGGGCTACACGGCGGAAAAGGCGGCCGAGAGGGCTATGCGGCAGTTCTGAGCATGGACTTGATGAGCGGTGGGCGGCGGAGAGGGTTAGGCGGCAGCGGAGTGACGAGAAGCGCGAACGCGCGGGCAGCGAAGAGGGCCATGTGGCAGGCGAGGAGCGAGCGATGCAATGGTGGCAGGGCGGCCGAGAGGACTCCATTGCGAGCGACGCGGAGATGGCGGCCACGGAGCGGCCACACAAGACACTATCGTCAGAAGAGGCTGGAGCAGATGTTCCATCTGGCCTCGCGCAGCGCGAGGCCAGATGCGTCTTTGTCCTGCCGTATGGAAGCGCTTGGGACGCGGCCGAAGACCACGGTCGCATCCCAAGCACTTCCATACGGCGCAAAAGAGTACAAGCCCGCACCAACTACGTTGAGCCGGACGGCAAGGTCTCGGATGGTCGTGGTCTTCGGCCCTCCGAACCGCACTCCATCCGGAGAGCTAAAACAGCAGCTCAAGGCCCACGCCTTGAGCTGCCACACTTTGATGCGGCCTCTTCTGGCGCAAAGGTCGTTACTCCGGCTGTGCGGGGATCCAGCCGTGGTGGCGGGGGAGGTGGATGGTGAAGGTGGAGCCGCGGCCCACCTCGCTCTCCACCGACACGAAGCCGCCGTGGCGCGCGACGATTTCGCGCACGAGCGCGAGGCCCACGCCGAGCCCGCCGGAATCGCGCTCGCGGCTCGCGTCGGAGCGCCAGAAGCGTGCGAAGATCCGCTCGAGATCCTCCTTCTCGATGCCCATGCCCGTGTCCGTCACGCTGATGAGCACGTCGTCCTTGTCCTGGCCCACGGCCACCACGACGTTGCCACCCTCGGAGGTGTAGCGCATGGCGTTCGAGAGGAGGTTCACCACCACCTGGCGCATGAGGTCGCGGTCCACGTCCGCGAACACCTGCGGGCGCGGCGCGTCAAGGCGGAAGCGCAGCGTGAGGCCCTGGTCGTCGAAGAGCTGCTCCTGGTTCGCCACGATGGTGCGCACGAGGCCCACGATGTCCGTGACCTCGGCGTTCACCGGCGTCGTGCCGTTCTCGATGCGCGAGAGGCGGAGCATCGCGTCCACGAGGCGCGAGAGGCGCCGCACCTCGCCCGCGATGAGCTCGAGGTGCTCGCCGTCGGCCGGCAACACGCCGTCTTGCATGGCCTCCACGTTCACGATGATGCTCATGAGCGGCGTGCGCAGCTCGTGGGCCACGTCGGAGGTGAGGCGGTGCTCGGTGCGCAGGTCCGTCTCGAGCTTTGCGGCCATCTCGTCGAAGGTGGCGCCGAGTTCGCCCAGCTCGTCGGTGCCGGTGAGGCCGGTGCGGGCGGCGAGGTTGCCGTTGCGGATGTCGCGCGCGGTGGTGGTGATGCGCTCGATCGGCCGCGCGATGCTGCGGCTCATCCACACGCCGAGGATCCACGCGAACACGATGGCGGCGCCTGCGGCGAAGGCGAGCGCGATGTAGGTATTGGCAAGGAACTGCGAATCGGCACTCGTGAGCAGCGGTTCGTCCGAGTAGGTCCAGATGCGCACCTGCCCCACCATGCGGCCCTCCACCGTGATGGGGACCTCCACAAGGGAATCCTCGCCTTTGCCATCCATGCCCTCGTCCTCGAAGAGCGGCGGCGTCTCCTGGAGCGGATCGGCGTGCTGGATGTTCTCGAAGACGAGCTCGCCCTCGGCGTCCACGACCTCGATGTTCACGTCGGTGGCCTCGGCGTTGCGCATCACGATCGTGCGGATGGCCTCGCGGTCCCACCTGCCGTCCGAGTAGTGGTCGGCGAGCGCGTGCGCGGTGATGGTCGCGAGCTGGCTCACGTTCGAGCGCGAGTACTCCGCGAACTCGCCCATGAACTGGAAGCGCAGCACGATGACGAGGATGATCACCGTCACGAGCGCCGTGAGGATGAACGACATCATGAGACGCAAGCTGAAGTTCAGCCGTCGAGCCCTCGCATGGCGCGGGCTCTCATAGCTCGCGCGTGGCGTGGCCTTGCGCCGCTTGGATTGTCTTCCCTTGAGTACCACCGTCGCGCCCGCCCGCGGCGTCCGCCACTAGCTGGCGTGCGCGTCTTTGCGCGGCACCTCGAAGCGATACCCCACCCCGTGCACCGTGTAGAGCCACTTTGGGTTGCGCGGGTCGTCGCCGAGCTTCGCGCGCAGGTTCTTCACGTGGGAATCGATCGTGCGCTCGTAGCCCTCGAAGTCGTAGCCGAGCACCTTTTCCACGAGCTCCATGCGCGTGTAGACACGGCCGGGGTAGCGCGCGAGCGTGACGAGGAGCTTGAACTCGCTCGCCGTGAGGTCCACGACCTTGCCGTCCACCGTGACCTTGTGGCCGGAGATGTCCACCACGAGGTCGCCGAAGTCGAGCACCTCCATCGGGGGCTCCTGCTCGTAGTGCACGCGGCGCAGGAGCGCCCGCACGCGCGCGATGAGCTCGCGGGGGCTGAAGGGCTTCACGAGGTAGTCGTCCGCGCCGAGCTCGAGGCCCACGATGCGGTCCTCCACCTCGCCCTTTGCGGTGAGCATGATGATCGGCACGTCGGACGTGTCGCGGATGGCGCGGCACACGCGCTCGCCCGAGAGCTTCGGGAGCATGAGGTCGAGGATGACCATGTCGAAGCTATGGCGCCCGAACTCCTCGAGCGCCGACTGCCCGTCGCCCACGCTGCGCACCCAGAAACCGTCGCGCTCAAGGTACGCGGCCACGGCGTCGCGAATGGCCTTCTCGTCTTCCACCATCAATATGCGCTTCGCTTCAGCAGCCATGGCCACCCTCCTCGCCTCGGCATTTCTCAGTTCTACACATACCCACTCCAAGCGCCCCAACACCCCACGCACAGGGTGAGTGGTGGCACGTACCCCCGCTTACGCGCACAAGTCGCCACCCGAATCCCTTATGCCGCGGACCCGCCAAGGCCCTTATGCCGCGGACCCGCCAAGGCCCTTATGCCGCGGA
>CANPVI010000037.1 GCA_947581665.1 uncultured Atopobiaceae bacterium
GAGGGATCGAAGCTCACGACGATCACATCGCCTTGGTCGTACACGATCACCAGAGCTCCTTGCCCTGGGGCTCGCCCCAATCGATCTCGTTGCCGATCGTCGGCCAATCGCTCGGAGGCTCGTAGGTGCCGTCATAGTCGGCGAAGAGCTCCTCGATCGAGACGTGCCTCGTGCGCTGTGCCCGTTCGCGGATGGGGAGGATGGTGATGTACTCCTCCGTTGCCATGATCTCGAGCCTATCCCCGGGCTCGATGCCGAGGTTCTTGCAGAGCCTCTTGGGAATGAGCAAGCCCTGCCCGTTCCCCCACTTCGTGAGCATGGCCACGGCGGTCTCGGCCATTCGGATCCTCCAATGCCGTGCAATGTCTAAACGGAGTATATACCGCCAATCGACAAAATTGGCGATATCTCCTGCGAGAGCCGCTGACCCCCCGTGCTTTTACGCCGTGGAATCACCTTTTCGGTGCTGAAATCACACCGAAAAGGTGATTCCACGGCGTAAGTCTTTGATTGCGGTCGCCGCGTAAACGCAAAGCTACAGCTCGAGCAGCATCAGGCGACCGATGGCGTCGATGTAGATGGCGAGGGCGGTCCTCAACAGATCCTCGCGGATGCCCTCGTTCGCGCCGTGGACGTCGCCCACCCAGTCTGGCTTGGGGTCGCCGGGCTCCTCGGGGCCGAAGGCGACGGCCTTCTTGAAGTGGCGCGCGTAGGTGCCGCCGCCGATGGTGTAGGCCGGCTCGTCGCGGCCCGTACGCTCGCGATACACGCTCATGAGGGAATTGATCTCAGGCGAATCGGGCTCCACGTAGAAGGGCACGTTGTCCGCGAGCGTCTCGAAGGTGCACTCGTGCTCGGCTGCCGCCGCACCGAGGCGATCGGCGATCTCCTCGCCGGTGATGCTCGTCACATAGCGCGAATCGACGGTCTGCGTGAAGCGGCCGTCCTCGGTGGTGCGCACGACGCCGCCCACGACGGTGCTCCTGCCGAAGAGCTCGTCGCCCGCCGCGATGCCGATCTGCTCGCCGTAGTCGTCCGCGAGGAGCATGGCCTGGAGCTCGAGGAACGGATGCTGGTCCTCGCTGAAGAGGCCGTTTTCAAGGAGGTAGTCGTTCAGCATCTTGATGGCGTTCTTCGTGCCCTCGGGCCTCGAGGCGTGGCCGGCGACGCCGCGAGCGGTGATCTTCGCGCGACCCTCGCCCGCCGGCTCGATCGTGATGCCATCCATGGGGGTGAGGAGTGCGGGCGCCACCTTCACCACGGCCTCCGCCTTGGAGGGCACGGCGTTTGCCACCGTGCCGCCATCGAAGGACACGAGCTTGCCGCCCGCCACGGGCTTCGAGGTGAAGAGCCCGTGGAAGATGCCCTTCTCGCCGTAGCAGACGGGGAAATCCGCGTCGGGCGTGAAGAGGAAGGCCGGACTCCCCTCGTGCGCCTCGTAGATGTCCACGTCGCGCATGCCACTCTCCTCGTTCGAGCCGATGATGGCGCGCAGCGTATAGGGCAGTTTCACGCCGTCTTCCTTGAGTTCCTTGAAGAAGCGTGCGGCCCAGAGGGTGAGGATGAGGGGGCCCTTGTCGTCCGCGACGCCGCGACCGATGAGCCAGCCGTCGCGCTCCACCATCTCGAAGGGATCGCTCTCCCAGTCCTGGCCGCCCACGGGCACCACGTCGGCGTGGCACATCATGGCGAGGATCCTCTCGCTCTCGCCCGGCACGTCCGCCCAGGCCACGTAGCCGTGGTCGTCGTGGGTCTTGAGCTCGAGGCGCTCGGCGATATCGAGCGCGCAGTGCGCGGCCTTCTCGGGGCCGGGGCCATAGGGCGCGCCCGGCACGGCAGCCTTCAGGTCTTCCACGCTCTCGATGGCCACGATCGAGCGGATGTCCTCGATCACCTGGAGCCACACTTTGTCGATATAGGCATCGACCATGCCCTTCCATTCGGGGGTGGTGGGGTCGAGGGCGCGATCATCAACAGGCATGGTTCCTCCAAGGACGGATGGTTCGATCGTTCGCGATGCGGCCGGCGTGGCAGCTCGTCCTATTCTAAGAGCGGCACTCAACGACAATTCCGCATCGATCGATGGGAGGACGACATGGGCGTGGAGCGTGTCGCGCCGACGCGCATCGACGATCTCCTACCCCAGCCAGCCTCGGGAAAACCGCGCGGCTTCGATGCCGCGATCTTCGACTTCGACGGCACGATCGCGCTCTCGGGGGAGATCTGGCACATCGTGGACACCACCTTCTTCGCGCGTCGCGGCCTGCCGCTCGAGCCCGACGTGCCGGCCCGTCTCGCCGCGCTCGGCTTTCGCGAGGGCGCGGAGTTCGTGATCGAGCGCTACGGCTTCAAGGAGACGCCGCAGGAGATCATGGACGAGTGGAACCAGCTCGGAGCCGAGCTCTATCGCGAAAACGTGCAGCTCAGGACCGGTGCGAAGGCGTATCTCACCGCGCTTCGCGAAGCGGGGATCCCGCTTGGGCTCGCCACCACGAACCACCCCGCCGTGCTCGCCGCCCTCGCGCCGAGGATCGACGTGGACGCGCTCTTCGACGTGGTGGTCACGTCAGCGGAAGTCGCGGTCCCGAAGGATGAGCCCGACATCTACCTCGAGGCGGCACGGCTCCTCGGCGTCACGCCTCGCCGCACGCTCGTCTTCGAGGACATCCCCTTCGGCCTCAACGCCGCGCATCGCGCCGGCTTCCCCACGGTGGGCGTGGCCTCGGGCGATGTGAACCAGAATGTCGAGCAGGTGCGCGCCGCCGCCGACTTCTTCATCGAAGACTGGGAAGAGCTCGCGAAACGGGTATAGCCACCAAATGGCATAGCAGTGAGAAATGACCGTTTGGAGGGGCAATGGCTGAGAACAACGAGATCGAAAGACAGGCCGAAGAGGTGAAGGCTGCGGCCGAGGAATCCAAGGACGCACTCGGCGAGGCGCTCGACGACGCCAAGGACGCGATCGGCAAGGCCGCCGGCGCCATCGGCGATGCCGTGAAGACCGCCGCGCCGAAGGTGCGCGACGGCGTCGCCTCCGCGGGAAATGCCATCGGCGATGCCGCGAAGAGCGCCGCACCCGCCGTGAAGGACGCTGCGGGTGCCGTGGGGGGCGCGGCCGGTGCCGCCTACGAGAAGGCCAAGCCCGTGGTGGGCAACGCGGTGGATGGCATGAAGAAGGGCATCGACGCTCTCGGCAACAAGTTGCGCGGCATCAAGGCAGACGCAGAGGAAGCGGCCGCCGACGCCAAGGTCGAACATGAAGCCGCCGAGGATGCGAAGGCCGCCGAAGAGGCGATGGACAAGACCGAGAGCGGCGATTAACCACGTTCAACAAGTCTTATTTCGTCGAGGAGGATCGCATTGCGGTGCAATGCGAAGCATTGCACCGCAACCTACCCTCCTCGACGTGAGTACGGAAGCGCCAGCCATCGCGCGAAGCGCGAAGACTGGCTCTGTTTTGGCTCAGCCCGAACGAACCCGCTTGCCGCGCACGCTTCGCTTAGCACCGCAAGCGGGTTCGTTCGGGCAAATGGGAACAGCAAAAAAGAGGCGGAGCGGGGAACTCCCTGCTCCGCCTCGTTGTCTATCAAAACGAGATCGACCTCGAATTAACCGACCTTGCGCACGTTGGAAGCCTGAAGCTTGCCATTCTGGCCCGTGGTCACCTCGAACTCAACGAGCTGGCCCTCGTCGAGGGTCTTATAGCCGTCCATCTGGATCTCGGAGAAGTGCACGAACAGATCGTCGCCACCCTCACGAGAGATGAAGCCATAGCCCTTCTCGGGGTTGAACCACTTGACCGTACCTGTTTCCATCTCGAGCCTTCTACTTTCCTCCCGCTGGGTGCAGGACTAAATCGGGGGCGCGCTCGCTCTGCGCCCAACTTTCTCGACCGCTCGCGCGGCCCGGCTTAGCATAGCAAAGCGAACCCGGGGAAACATTTGCGATCTTTTAGTAAACGCAACTAGAAGAGCCCGGTGATGGTGCCGTCATCGGTGACGTCGATGCCGCAGGCAGCGGGGCGCTTCGGCAGGCCCGGCATCGTCATGATGGAGCCCGTGAGGAGCACCACGAACCCCGCGCCGGCATCCACCTTCGCCTCGCGCACCGTGATGGTGAAGCCCTTCGGTTCTCCGAGCTTGGAGGGATCGTCGGTGAGCGAGTACTGCGTCTTCGCGATGCACACCGGAAGCTCGCCGAAGCCGAGGCGATGGAGCTCGGCCACCTGGCGCTTGGCCTGCGGGGTGAACTCGACGCCATCCGCGCCGTAGACGCGCTTCGCCACGCTCTCCGCAGCCTCCTCGATGGAGGCACCGGTGGGATAGGAGAAGTCGAAGTGGTTCGGCTCCCCCACGAGGCGAAGCACCTCGTTCGCGAGCTCGATGCCACCCTCGCCGCCCTTGGCCCACACCTCGGAGAGCGCGACGTTCACGCCGAGCTTCTCGAGCTCGGTGCGCAGGAGCTCGAGCTCAGCCTCCGTGTCTGACGGGAAGCGGTTGATGGCCACGCACACGGGCAGGCCGTAGACCTCCCGCATCACGCGCACGTGGTGGAGAAGGTTCGGAAGGCCTGCGGAGAGCGCGTCGAGGTTCTCGGTGGTGAGGGCGTCCTTGGGCTGGCCGCCGTTGTACTTGAGCGCGCGCACGGTGGCCACCACCACGACGGCGTCGGGGTTGAGGTGCGCCATGCGGCACTTGATGTCGAGGAACTTCTCGGCGCCGAGGTCCGCGCCGAAGCCCGCCTCGGTGACCGCGATGTCCGCGTAGCGCTGGGCCATGCGGGTGGCCATCACGGAATTGCAGCCGTGGGCGATGTTGGCGAAGGGGCCACCGTGCACGAAGGCCGGCGTCGACTCGAGCGTCTGCACGAGGTTCGGGCTGAGCGCGTCCTTGAGGAGCGCGGCCATGGCGCCCTGGGCCTCGAGGTCGGCGGCCGTCACGGGCTCGCGGTCGTAGGTGTAGCCCACGACGATGCGTCCGAGGCGCTCCTTGAGGTCGTGGATGGAGGTGGCGAGGCAGAGCACGGCCATGATCTCCGAGGCCACCGTGATGTCGAAGCCGTCCTCGCGCGGCACGCCGTTCGCCACGCCGCCGAGGCCATCGACGATGTTTCTGAGCTGGCGGTCGTTCATGTCCACGGCGCGCTTCCACGTGATGCGGCGCGGGTCGACGTCGAGCGGGTTTCCCTGCTGGATGGAGTTGTCGAGCATGGCCGCGAGGAGGTTGTTCGCGGCGCCGATGGCATGGAAGTCGCCGGTGAAGTGGAGGTTGATGTCCTCCATGGGCACCACCTGGGCATAGCCACCGCCAGCCGCACCGCCCTTGATGCCGAAGACGGGGCCGAGGGAGGGCTCGCGAAGCGCCACCGCCACGTTCTTGCCGAGACGCTTGAGCGCGTCGGCGAGGCCGATCGTGGTGGTCGTCTTGCCCTCGCCCGCGGGCGTGGGGTTGATGGCCGTCACGAGCACGAGCCTGGCGATGTGATCGGAGGGCGTGTCGAGCACGCGATAGTCGACCTTCGCCTTGTCGCGCCCGTAGGGCACGAGATCCTCCTCGGCGATACCGAGGCGCTTGGCCACCTCGAAAATCGGTTCGGTCGTGGCTGCCTGTGCGATTTCGATGTCAGAGAGCATTCGGGCTCCTTCGAGGTTCGAACGTGACGGCGACATGCGGCGCCGGATGCGTCGCGACCATGGTACAACCGAGCGCCGTGGAGACGTTGTGGGCGGCTAGAAGCCGGGAAGCGTGAGGCCGAGGTGCTCGTAGGCGCCGGGCAGCGCGCGGCGCCCTGCGGGCACACGCTCGATGAGCTGCATCTTTATGAGGTAGGGCTCGTTCACGTCCTCGAGCGTGGAGGGATCCTCGCCCACGGCGCTCGCGAGGGTGGCGAGGCCCATGGCGCGCCCGCCCGGCTGCTTGCAGAGCACCTGCAGGACCGCCTGGTCAACGGCCTCGAGGCCGAGCGAATCGATCTTGAAGAACTCGAAGGCCTCGCCCGCCACCGTCGAGGTGATGCGACCCCCGGCCTTCACCTCGGCGTAGTCGCGCACGCGCTTCAAGAGCCGGTTCGCGATGCGCGGGGTGCCCCTCGAGCGACGCGCGAGCTCGATGACCGCATCGTCGTCTATCGCGACGCCGAGGATGGAGGCGCTCCGGCGGATGATCTGCGAGAGCTCTTCGGTGGAGTAGTAGTCGAGGTGCTCGACGATGCCGAAGCGGTCGCGGAGCGGCCCCGTGAGGAGGCCGGTGCGCGTGGTGGCGCCCACGAGGGTGAAGCGCGGGAGGTCGAGGCGGATGGAGCGCGCCGCCGGCCCCTTGCCGATGATGATGTCGAGCGCGAAGTCCTCCATCGCGGGGTAGAGGACCTCCTCCACGGCGCGGTTCAGCCGGTGGATCTCGTCGATGAAGAGGATCTCGCCGGGCTCGAGGTTCGTGAGGATGGCCGCGAGATCGCCCGTGCGGGCGATGGCCGGACCCGAGGTGATGCGGATCTTCGCGCCCATCTCGCGCGCGAGCACGTTCGCGAGCGTCGTCTTGCCAAGGCCCGGAGGGCCGAAGAGGAGCACGTGGTCGAGGGATTCGTTCCTCGCGAGCGCCGCGTCGATGTGCACGCGAAGCGCCTCGCGCACGCGGCTCTGGCCGAGGTAGTCGGCGAGGGTCTGCGGGCGAAGCGTGCGATCGATGTCGAGATCGCTCGAGGAGAGCGCGCCGCCGAGCGTGGGCGCGGGGGTCGGCTCCGCGTCGGCGAAGAGATCCTTCGAGGGGTCCGCCTCCCACGCCATCACGCGCCACCTCCCAAGCGCTTGAGGCCGAGGGCCACGAGCTCCTCGAGGCTCTCCTCGCCGGTGGCGTCCTCGAAGGCGAGGAGCACCTCGCGCTCGGTGAAACCAAGCGACATGAGCGCCTGCTTGGCCCCGGTGAACGCCTCGGATGCGACTGCGGCGGCGGGCGCGGAGCCCGAGGCTCCGCCCGCGAGCCGCTTCAAGAGGGGATCGTCGCGAAGCGGGCCCTCGAGGTCGATGATCAGGCGATTGGCCGTCTTCTTGCCGATGCCCTTGGCCGAGGTGAGGCGCGCCGCATCGCCGGTGGCGACGATCTCGGCGAGCTCGGCGGGCGAGAACGCGGAGAGGATGGCGAGGGCGCCCTTGGGCCCCACGCCGGACACCGCCACGATGCGCTCGAAGAGCGCGCGCTCCTCGAGGGTGGCGAAGCCGAAGAGCGAGACGCCGTCGTCCTTCACGCGCATCGTGCAGAAGAGCTGCACCTCGGGCGTGCCGACGGCGGGAAGCTGCGAGCGCGTGGAGAGCGAGACGCCGAGCGAAAAGCCCACGCCGCCCACGAGCAGCACGCAGCGCTCGGTGTCCACGTCCACGAGGGTCCCGCGGAGGCGCTCGATCATGGGAGGCTCCCTTCCGAGGCGCGCGAGCCCGCGGTCTCCACGAGCGCCACGGCGTGGGATCCGTGCACGCGCTCGCCCATGAGCGCGGTGGTGGCGAAGAGGTGCGCGTGGCAGATGGCCGCCGCGAGCGCGTCCGCCGCGTGGTCGGGCCTGGGATCGTGGTCGAGCGCGAGGAGACGGCGCACCATGAAGGTCATCTGGAACTTGTCCGCGCTGCCCGCGCCCGTGACGGACTGCTTGATCTCGGCCGGGGCGTACTCCCCCACCGGACAGCCCGCCACCGAGCATGCCGCGAGCGCGGCCCCGCGCGCCTGCGCGGTGGCGATGGCGGACTTCGCGTTCTGGCCGAAGTAGATCTTCTCGATGGCCACCGCCGAGGGCTCATAGCGCGAGATCACCCGGGCGATCTCGCGGAAGATGGCGCCGAGGCGGGCGTCGACGGGAGTGGCGGAATCGGTCTCGATGCAGCCATACGCTCGCGCGCGGCAGAGGCTTCCGCGGGTTTCCACCACGCCCCAACCGGTGTGCGCGAGGCCGGGATCGATGCCAAGGATTACCATGTCCACCCCCTCGATCGAACAGGCGTTCCCCAGTCTAGCACGACCACGCCATCTGAAAACCATTCCGAAAGACCTACGCTGCGGCGCCAAAAGGTGGCTCGTGGGGGATCAGTTCTTCGAGAAGAGGCCCTGGCCCCAGATGTCGTCGCCGGTGGCGTCGAAGCCGCCCCCACTCGCGAAGTCCTTGAGATAGCGGAGGACGTCGCCGGGGAGGTTTCGCAGCATGTCCTCGGGAAGGGTGACGGAGAGGCCGATCGGGCTCTCGAAGGAGTGCTCCGTGCGCGACTCCTCCGGCTTCGGCTCCTCCTCGGGAGGCTCGCTCGCCAAGCGCTCGTGCCAGGCGCAGGGCACTGGGCGCTCGCGCTCCACGAGGGCGCAATCCGAGACCACTGGGCCCGTGGGGCACTCGCGCCGCACGAGCTCGGAGGCATCGAGGCGCGCGAGCAGGCGCTCGGCGAACGCGGCGTCGATGCCGTGATCCACCATGCCCAGGAGGTCGTGGCCGTGCTCGATGTGGGTGAGGAGCGCGGCATCCACCACCGAGAGCCGGCGCTCGTCCGTGGGAGCGAGCTCCTCGAGGCCAAGACCCTCGGGCACGGAGAGGCGCCTGAGCGGTCCCTGCGGCACTACCGGGGAGACGAGGTTTCGCTCGGGAAGGATGGAGACGAGATCGGAGCGATAGACGTCGCGGAAGGGCGCGTAACTCGCCGAGGAATAGCCGTCGGGATCCTGTCCGAGCGCAAGCGCGGTCTTATCTGCGGAGGTGAGCGGGATGAGAGCGCCCTCGCGCTTCACGCCGAGGAGCCAGGCGCCGCAGAAGAGCGCGGGGTCCGCCGCGAAGGGCGCATCGGCCTCGCTTCCCGCGAAGCCACGGGAGAGCACGCGCGCAAGCCCTGCGGCCTCCACGGCACCGAAGTCGATGACGCCGATGCCGAGTCGCTTGGCCACCTCGCGGGCGTCAGCGAGCGCATCTGCGGGCAGGAACGGCGGGATGAGGCCATGGACGCGCGTGGGACCGAGCGCGTCGCTCGCGAGCACGGCGAGCGCCGCCGAGAGGAGGTCCCCGGTGAGGCAGAGCGCCACGCCCGCAGCGTCCTGTTTGTCCGCGAAATCGCGCATGGCGAGCGAGAGCGCGTCCCAGATGAACGACTTCCTGCGGTACTGCGGCGCCTCGACGTGCTCCTCGAGCGGGCCCTCCATGAGGAGGTCGATGTCCGTGACGAGCAGATGCTCCTCGAACGACGGCGCCACGGCGGCGAGCTCGCCCCAGGGGGTGAGCACGAAGGAGCCGCCGGTGTAGACCACGTCATCCCAGCCGCCCACGGCACCCACGGCCACGAGCCAGCTGTTCGCGTTCGTCGCCGTGCGCACGAACGCGCCGTCGGAGAGCGAGGGGGCGAGCGCCGTTGATTCGTCGTCGGTCTCGAAAGGGTCGAAGGGCAGGTAGACCACCACATCCGCGCTGAGCGAGCCCGCCGCGAACGATTGCAGGGAGGCATAGCTCGTGCACACCGCGAACTCCATGTCGCCGAGCGCGAAGGAGGCCTTCGGCTCCTCGCCGAGGAGCAGCCCCTGGCTCATCATCGACTTGATGAAGGCGGCCATGCGAAGCGGCACCATCTCGCCATCGCGGATGAAGCCCACCTCGGTGGTGGGGCTGCCGCCGAGCGCGGTGGAGAAGGGCACGAGCGCCGGCGTGGCGGCGCGCTCGCTGAAGGCCTCGAGCGCCGAGGCCACGTCGCGCATGAAGGGCTCGGTATCCGCGAGGACCCCGAGGTCGTAGCCCGTGAGAACGGGCATCGGGAAGACCGTGAGGTCGCACCCGAGGCTCCTCGCGCGCTCCGTCTCGGCCACCATCTTTTCCACCGTGCCCTCGAAGTCCCCGAGGCGCGTGTTCATCTGTGCGAGGGCGATCCTCACGATCCGTCCTTCCTCGTGTGGCGCTCACTCGAGCCCAGCGGACGCCGAAGCGCCTAGGCCACCTTCACCGTGCCCGCCGGCCCCACGACCTCGTTCGCCTCGCCCACGAGCAGCATGTTCTTCGCGTCCACCGAAACCGGCACCGCGATGCGCAGCGTGGACGCGTTGTTGCCCGCCACGAAGAGCTCCACGCGGTCGTTTCCGGGATAGTGCGAGAAGAGGCCGTTCAGCTGCTGCATGACGAAGGGTGTGAGATTCTCCTTCGGGAGCTCGAGCGTGAGGGTCTTCTGGCGGTTCGTGGTCTCGTTCAGGACGAGCGGCTGGATGTCGGTGGCCTTGAACTGGACGACCTTTTGGTTCGTGCGCTCCGTGCGCTCGAGCGTGCCGCGGATGCGCACGAAGACCTCCATCGTCTCGTCCTCGAGGAGCTCGCGCGCGGCGGCGAAGGTGTCCGGAAACACGACGACGCCGATCTCGCCCTCGAGGTCCTGCAGGGTGAAGAGCGCCATCGCCTGGCCGCGCTTGGTGGTCTTTCGCTGGAGCTCCACCACCATGCCGCAGAGCCAGATGGGCGTGTCCTCGGGCACGAGGTAGCGCCCCGAGGCGTCCGGCTCGGAGAGCGCCTCGGCGATGGAATAATCCCTGGCCTCGGCCATCGCGTAGGCAAATGGCGAGAGCGGGTGGTCGGAGACGTAGAGGCCGAGCGCGTCCTTCTCGTGCGCGAG
>CANPVI010000038.1 GCA_947581665.1 uncultured Atopobiaceae bacterium
GGGGCGTTTATCATGCTTTTTTCAAAATATCGCAACTTTACGCGGGGATTTTCTGAAACGGCCAGTTATTCCCACTCTGTAACGGTTGGTTGGCTTGCTGTTTCGTGTGGTGCTTTTGGTGCTTTTCCTGCCCCTGTTTTTCCTCTATTTCCTGGGACGGGGGCGGGCTGCAAAAAATCTTGTTACCCCTGCGTTACTCCGCCGCCACTCTCCGGGGCGTCCTCGACCAACCCGAGCCGCCTCAAATGCTCGTTGATGGCTTCGTTGATGAAGTCCGACCTGGACACGAGGCCCCCGCGCTCCTCCAGGTAGTCGTCGATGATGTCCAATGTGCCCGTCGAGATGTGTACCGTCGTCGGCACCCGCCGGGTCTTTCCTTTCATGGGCCGGCCGTATGGCATGTTTTAATCCTCCCGCGCTTTGAGTGCTGCATCGACCAGGTGCCCGATCTGGACCCGGACGTCGGGGGCCAGGGCGTTGATCCACCTGGCCGGGATGGCGCTGAAACCGTACCACGCGCCCGCCAGGCCGCCCGTGATGGCCGCGTTGGTGTCTGCATCGCCTCCCATGTTGGCGGCCGCCGAGACGGCCTCCTCGAAGCTCTCCGACGCCGCCAGGCACCCCACGGCGATCCGCATACTGTCCACCACGTACCCGCCGGCGGCCGGGTCCGGGAGCTGCATCACGGCCCGGCCGTACTCCGCCACGGCCTGGCAATGCTCCAGGAGAAATTCCCGGATGCTCCGCGTGTCCTGGGCGTCACTTTCCGATGCTGTTAATAAGTTTACCATGCGGGAATACAAAATGCAAGCCTCGGTTGACCGGGGGCCCGCGTGCGTCATGCGGGCGATCTTCATGGCGACGATCTCCGCGCGGTGGTGGCTCTGGTAAAACAGGCCGGGGTACACGGTCCGCATGAGCGCCCCGTTGCCCTCCACGGGCTGCAGGGCCATGCGCTGCGTGCGCTCTGCGGCCGCCTGCCACTCCGCGGGGGAGGGGGCCTTGCCGCCTGCCTCGATGGCGTTGTGGATGCTGGACGCGCACGCGCTGCCGATGTCTTTGGGGCCGCTGTCGGCCCACTGGATGAAGCGGCGCCCGACGGCCCGGACGGGATCGTCGGGGCTCTCCGCGATGCCCTCCGCCACGCAAAGGGTCATTTGGGTGTCGTCGGTGATTTCGCCGGGCCGGAGGCTCAACCAGCCGCCGCCGATCATGTCCACGACGAAACCGTGCCGGTCGTGGATGCCCTCCGGGCTCATGAATTCCAGGGGCCCGCCCAGGGCGTCCCCGACGGCCACGCCGTACAACGCGCCGGCGATGCGGTCCCATTGCTTGCTGATGGTCTTTTCCTTTTTCATGGCTTTATCTCCTTTCGATCTTCACGGTGATGTCTTTGGGGTCGACACCCTTTTCGGCTGCCAGGAGCCGGATGGTGTCCTCCCGTTCGCCCTCGAACGTGCCCCGGATGGTGTAGGCCAGGAGCTCCTCCCAGCCCTGGTA
Organism: uncultured Atopobiaceae bacterium; assembly: GCA_947581665.1. Lineage (GTDB taxonomy): Bacteria > Actinomycetota > Coriobacteriia > Coriobacteriales > Atopobiaceae > CANRLS01. Next base: position 1,501 of record CANPVI010000038.1, read on the forward strand.
ATAAAAAACGATGTACGGCTCTTTCATGGCCTTATCCTCCTGCGATTTCCTCCAACGCCTCCACCATTTCGTCGATGTCGATGACGTCCATGTCACCGATGACGTTTTCCATGGCGTCGATGTACTCCTGCATCTGCTGGCCCCGTTCGCCGCCCTGGATGGCCTCCGGCATGTTCTCCAGCGCCTCCTGCTCCTCCTGCGACACGTCCCGGAGTTGGTCCACGATCTCCTCCATGCTGTCCCGGATGCCCTCCAGCCGGACGACGATGGCCCGGACGGCCTTGCGCCTTGCTGCATTCATTCCGTTGCCTCCTCCCGCGGGGCCGCGTCCACGCGGTCCCGGATGGCCTCCAGCATCTTGTCGGCCCGCTCCCACCAGGCGGCATTCGCGGCCATTTTGGGGAATTTGGGCGCGCCGTCCGCGTCCCGCTCCTCCGACAACCGGCGGCAGGCGGCCGCCTCCTCTTGCCGGTAGCGGGTCGTCATGGTGAGAAACATACTCAGGACGATGGCCTCCCCGTCGTCCAACTTCACGATCTTCATGGCGCCCTCCTCTCAATTCGCGGCCACGCCGACGTAGGTGCCGGGGCCGACCTCCAACAGCTCCGCAACGCCGGGGAAACGCCGGACGTTCTCCTCCATGGTCTGCAGGTCCTGCGCGGTGACGTGCTCCAGGGCCTCCGCCCTGGTGATCTCGGTCTGGGTGTACGGCCGGCCGCCGGTGCCGGCGGCCGTTTCCTTGATGTACTTCATGGTGCCCTCCTCATTTCTGGATCAATGACCGCAAAACACGGTTTTCGGCCTCCAACTCCTCGACGCGCTTTTTGAGCTTGACTTTGTCGCCGCTGCGGTCGAGGAGTTCATTCAACCGCCGGGCGATGTGACAATCTTCGTCGTTCTCCCCGTCGGGGGCGTACAGGAACAGCCCGCAGTTGTCCGGGTTCATGCCGATCCGCCGGGCCATGATGTCGATGACCGTGCGCGCCGCCTCGTACCGCCTGACGAAGATGTTGTTGCTCTTGTCCTTCATGCGGCACAACATGGCCAGGGCGGCCGGCGGGAGGTTGTCATACCGGGCGGGGTCCTTGGTGTCGATCTCGCCGGGATGCGGGGCGAAACGCCGCTCGATTTCGGCGCGTTCGTCGATTCTCTTGGTTTTCTCCATGGTGTTTCCCTCCTTACGCGTTGGCGACGCCGGGCTCGGTCCACGTGAAGCGGACGATGCCGCGCTCCATGACGGTGACCTCGATGTCGGTTTCGTTGTCCGCCCATTCCGCGGTGACCTGGATGCCGCTGTCGGCGCTTTTGACCGTCCCGCTGCCGTAGGTGATGCAATCGTTGACGGCGTCGTTGATGATCTGCGCGAGCCTGCTGTTATACATGGCTGTGTACCTCCTTGTAAAATTCGATGCTGACGATCTCCTCGATGTCCTCCTCGGTGGCCCACTTCATGAAATCCTGCAGGGCCTCCTCCGGGGTGTTCCCGCGGCCGTTGCCGACGTACATTTCGGCGCGGCCGCGGACGCGGTAGTTGATGGTGTACTCGCTCATGATGGCCTCCTCAGTCCATTTGGCAATAGTCGATTGCATCGTACCCCATGCGGCGAAACGCTGCGGTCATGGCCTCCGCGTTACGGCTCCGGGCGTTGCCCTGGCCTCCGCTGTTGGGGATGAACACGTACATTTTCCCGCCGTACAACTTCCACACGAAGCACCCGGTCCCGGCCTCTTTGGCCGCCTGCTTGACCAGGCTTTCCTTCCAACGGGGGAGGGCGACGGCCGCGGCGTCCATGTTGCACGTGCCGCCGTCCTCCGGGTCCGCGTCCTCCGCGGCCCTGCCGGCCTCCAACGCGGCCCGGATGTCGTCCCGGAGCTGCGCGTACTTGCCGGCCAACGGCGCCGGCGCCGGCTCCGGGGTGACAAACCGGCGGATGAAATCGGCATAGGCCAGGTGGGCGGCGTGGATGCCGTCGACGGCCTTGGTGGCGATCTCCACGCCGTCGGCGCGGAGGGCGACGATCTCAAACCGGCCGGCGGTCATTTCCGCGGCGTCGACGGTGATGTGGGCGCCGTGGCGGCCGGGGCCCTCATAGTGAAGGCCGGCGGTGTTCTGGTGCATGGTCTGGTATGCGTTCATGGTGTGCGCCTCCTTACGCTAACTGAAATTTGACGGTGTGCCCGGTGCCGGCCTTGCTGGCCCGGCCCCAGCGTTCGGCCTGATCCAGGACGTTGTCCTGATACCAATTCCCGCGGGTGACGAAGGCGCCCGCCTTGTCGAAGATCTGGATGATGCTGTCGTCGGTGATGTCGCCGCTCTTGATGAGGCTGGACAACTTGACGATCCGGCCGGTGTTGATGTGCGTGTATCCCTTCATGGTGCTCTCCTCCTTTTGGGTCCCTGTCTATGCTCTAATTATAAACCGATGCGGTTTATAAGTCAAGCAAAAAATATTGGGCCGGGGAAAAAATTTTTCCTCCCCGGCCCGGTGGTTTTTAAGGCTTGCCGGCGGGCGGCGCTCCCTGCCTGCTCTCCGGCTCCAGCGCGGCGCCCTGGGCGCGGTTTCGGGCCGGGGCGGGTTCTTATACCTCCCCCGGTCCCCGGCCCTCTGTGGCCCTCTGGGCGCGTTCTGCGCGGTCCTTACATGGTCGCGGTGGGGGAGGGCTGCGGCGCGTCGCCGCTGCCGTCCTCCGGGGTCTTTCGCGCCGCGGGCGTCTGCACGGTTACGACGGGCGCGTCCTGGGCGATGCTTTCGAGCTTTGCGGCGATCTGGGCGGTGACGGCCTCCTCGATCTCCTTTTTGTCGGCCTCGCTGGTGCCCTCGGTGGTGGGCTGCTTGTTGGACTGCGTGCCGAAATAAAAACTGATGACGACGGTGTAAATCATGATGAAGTTCTGCTCCAACTTCCCCATGATGCACAGGGCGGCGAAAACGATGGTGAGGCTCAATGTGACGATGGATTTGACCGTCAGAAGCCGCTCTGCGATTTTGTCCTTGGTGCTCATGCTGATCTCCTCCTTTTGGCGTTACGCCTTTTTCAAATATTCGGACGATACGTAGCCGACGTCGCTGCCGGCCTTGACATACAGCCATTTCACGCCGCCCGCGACGTTGAAATAACCGTAATTTCGGACGGTGGTGCCGTAGGGCAGGGCCCGGATGACGCCGTATTTGTTGGCGTCGGCTCCATACCGGAGATTTAACCCGCTCTTTGCGGTGACGGTGTACGCCCCGGCCAGGCTGTCGTCCCGGTTCATGGCGGCCTGCAGCTTGTTCACGATGCCGCCGGTGCTGGGCGTGGCCGGAGCCGGAGCCGTGGTGCTGCTGCCGGCGCCGGGGATGCGGATGGTCTGCCCGACGTGGATGATGTTGACGTTGGTGATGCCGTTGTACTTTGCCAGGGCCTGGACGGTGGTGCCGTACTTTGCCGCGATCTTGGAGAGGGTGTCCCCCTTGACGACGGTGTAGACGGTGTCGCCCGCCGGCTGCGCGGGGGTGTCCGGGGTGTCCTGGATTTTCGGCGCGATGGCGGCATAATCGGGGCAGATAAATCCCCGGATGTACCTGGCATTCACCCGGAGGTTGCGCTGGCCCACCACGCCGCCGGACATGTTGCCCTCGGTGACGACAAAGGGGTCGCCGGCCTTTGTCACGATGCCGATGTGGTCGCCGGCCCCCTTGTTATCGCCGACGCCGCTGTCGTCCCAATCGTACACGACGGCGTCGCCGACTTTGGGGACGTAGGCGTCGTTCTCCACCCAGATCCCCTTGTTTTGGGCGATGGTGATGAATTTGCCGACGCCGCATTCCGTCCCGGTGTAGTCCGCGATGCCGGCCTTGATCCAGGCCGCGCTGGTGGTGGCGGCGCAGTGGGCGTCGCTGACCTTCATTTTGTACCCGCGGGCCAGGGGTTTGTGGTTGTTGTAAATCTCCAAAATCTCCAGGTGCTTTGCGCTGCCCCTGGTGGCACCGACCCAGCCGGTCATGATGTCGGCGACGCGCTGCCGGAGTTTCTGCTCGGTCATGATGTTGGCCTCCTTTGCGAGTGTGGGGGAAATCACCCGGCAGGTCCGGGCGGTTCCGGGCCGTTGCTCCCGGTCCTGTCTCTGGTGCTTTCCTTGACGTTCTTGATCCACCCCATGACACCGTTTTCAACTCCGCACACGCCGAAAACGCACGCCGTCAAAGTCGACGGCTCCGCGCCGGTGTGCCAAAAAACGGCCATGTCTGCGATGGTGTAAACGATGAGGACGACGGCCTCGAAAACGAGCACCTTGTCCATGACGCCCATTTTTTTCGGCCCCTGCCCTGTCTGAAGCTGGGCTTTCAACTCCCGGACGCGCCGGCGGAGCCGCCGCGCTACTGCACAACATGCGGCATACCCGGCGGCCGCGCCGATGATCCACGCCGGGAGGGCCACGAATGCGATGTTTCCCATGTGCCCCCCTTACCCGTCCATTTGGTTTTCCACGAGGATTTCCCGGTCGAGCTCCTTTAACCGGCGTTCGACGTCCTGGTATTCCTCCCAGGCGTCCTCTAAATCGCCGTTGTGCTGGCCGGTGACGATGGCCTTGTGAATGTGAAAAAAAAGGCGGCCGGTGGCGTGCTCCATTTCGTCCTCCAACGTCAGACGCCGCTGCCGCTGCGCCTTGCGGTTGGCGGTCTCTTTGTCCCTGCTTTCCAGCCGCTTATCAATAAACCGGCGGATATACAAAAACGCCAGCCCGACGATGCCGGAGCCGCCGAAAACCGCCCCCAGGACGGCCGCGATGATGGTCTGCATGTTAATAGTCCTCGCTCCCCTCCATGGCCGCCGCCAGACGTTCCAACCGGTGCATCCCGACCAACCTGGCGACAAGCCATTCCATGATTTTTTTCACGCGCTCCACCCCCTTCGGCCTGTGGCCCCGTTTTTCGCTGGTGGATGGCCGGGGCGGGCTGATGCCCGCCCCGGTCTCGGGGCTCACTCCTCCACGGGGTAGCCGAAATCCTTGAGGTACTGCGTGACGCCGGGGCGGAGCTTGGACGGCACATCGTCCAGGGTGATCTTCTCCGCGATGATTTCGCCGGCATACAGACGGATCAACATGGCTTTTTCCTCCTTTCCTGCGGTGATGGCGGCCAGGGCCAAAAACAGCCGGTGCAACATGTTAATCACCGACCGCGTCGGCCCCGTTCTGCCGCTCGATGGCGTCGGTCACCTGCTGACGCAGGCGGGCCGGGACGTCCTGGATCGTGATGGCCGCGTTGGGCCGGGTGATCTCCCCGACATACAATTCGACCAGCTTGTCGGTGCCGCCCAGGGCGGCGACGGCTGCGGCCGTGGGGGCCGCGATGGTTGCGGCACCCTCGAAGGAGGGGGCCTCCATCTGCCCGGCGTCGCTGCTGACGACGGCGGGCCCGTCCTCCGCGAAGATGACGTCGGCCAACTCCATGATGCACCCCTTCAAGAGCTCGATGGTGTCGGCCTTTTCTTTCTCCGCGGCCGCGGCTTCTTTCTCCTTTTCGTGGATGTCCGCGATGCTGTCAATGCGATGTCTGACCAGTCCCATTATTCAAACGCACCTCCCAAAGAGTCGATGTGTCCGCCCTGGCCGCCCTCTCCGCGTTTCGCCGTGATGCGGAAATTGAAAGCGTTGCCCTTTTCGGCGGTCTGGTTGGAAAACAGGAAATTCATGCCGGTTTTGATGGCCTGCGTGGCGTCCTCCCAGGTGGGCTCGGTGTCCTTGCCGTTGTTCGTGACTTCGACCTTGAATTCCGCGTCCTCCGGGATGCTGCGGGCGATGCTCATGACCATTTTGGTGATGAGGGCGTCCGCCTCCATGGGGGTTTTCAACGTGATCAGGAGCTCGTGGACGGCCTTGGTGAAGGTCAACGTGTGGACGGCCTGCTTTCCTTTCGGGTCCTGCGCGGTGATGGTGATGGTCCGCTTGCCGTTGAGCAGCCCCATGAAATAATCGCCGGTGATGTCGAAGGTCTGTTGCACGCCGCTTTCCGGCTGGTGGCTGCGCTTGGTGACGCCGTCGATGGCCTCGATGACCGTGACGGTGTCGCCGTCCGGGTCGCTGACCTGATAATTGATGGAGAAGCCCTCGGTCTTTTCGCCCAGGTCGCTCCCGGTGGGGTGTTCGCTGCACGTGATGACGGGGGCCTGGTTGTTGTCCACGGTCCGGGTCTCGCTGGTGGTGTAGACGCTCTCCGCGTTGTCGCTGTCGTAAGCCTTGACCCGGTACTGCACCGTTTTCCACCCGCCGGTGATGGTGTCGGTGTAGGTGGTGTCGGCGCCCTGGTAGATCTGCTCCCATTCCTCGCTGTCGTGCTTGCGCTCCAACCTGTACCCGGTGAGGTTCCCCTCGGTGTCGCTGGACGCCGCCCACGAAATGGTGACCTGCTCATTGGCCGCCGGGGACACGGGGACGGTGATGGACGGGGGCGCGGTGGGGGCGGTGTTGTTGTTGACGTCCCGCTGCGCGCTGTTCCGCCAGTCGCTTTCCAGCCCCTGCGCGTCGTATGCCTTGACCCGGTACTGTACCGACGGCACGCCGAAGGGGACGGTGTCGTTGGTGGTGGTGGCCGCGCCCTGGTAGATTTGCTCCCACCCGCTGCCGCCGTTGGTGCTGCGCTCCACCTTGTACCCGGACAGGTTGCTTTCCTTGTCGGTGGACGCCGCCCACGTCACGGTGATGGACGTGCCGCCGTTGACCTTTTCGGGGATCGTGATGGACGCGGGCGTCGTCGGAGCCGTGTTCGTGCTGACCGTGCCGTCGTCGCTCACCAAGAGGGAAGAGGGGACGATAAAAGCCGGGCGCACCCCCCACGCGCCCGAGCAGCCGTAGTAGTTACAACTGCCGTGGGAAACCACGACCCAGGCGCCCGCGGCGCCGACGCTGGAATAGCAACAGGGGGAGCGGAGCCACCAACCCGTGGCGGAGCCGCTCAACTTGCCGATGCGCTTGTTTCTGGCCTCGGTGGTGTCGCCCTCGATGAAATAATCCAACTTCGCGCCGTCGACCGGGAAATACGAGTTGACGGTCGTGGTGAAACCGACCTCATACCCGGACAACAGGAACACTTTGACCGACAGGCCACTGGCCCCGCTGTTGATGGGGGTGGGGCTGGCCCCGGAGCCGGGGCGATACGGGATTTTGACCTGCTTGATCTGCTCCCGGATGACGCTGTCGATCTTGCTGTAAAACGTGCTGGCCAGGTACTTGGTGGCGATGTCGGACTTTTCGTAGTCGTTCACGTCGGACGCGTGCCATTTCTGCTGCTCGAAAACGTCCTCCATCAACAGCCAGGTCCCGTTGCAGCTATCGTCATACATGCTGCTGGGCTTGCCCTGGTGGACGATGATGAAATTCTTGGGGGTGCCGTCGATCTTCACCTTGACGATGCTGCCGACGGGCTTGGTGCCGATGTTCATGGTTGCCATACTGGAAAATCCTCCTTTTGGCGAAAAAATGAGGCTCACCACGGGACGCCCGCGGGAGCCGGTTCCGGCGGGGCGGGCGCTTTCCTCCGCGTCCGCCTCAGTTGCTTGATTGCTTTCCACGCCTTTTCGTTCTTGCTCTCCCGGATTGGCCTGCGGGCATACACCCGCACGCCGACGACGGCCGAAACCTCCGCGGCGATCTTCACCCGAAGGTTGAGGGTGTCGCCGTGGGCCGCGTGGGCGTCCCACGCCTGCCACGATGCGAGGGCTTTTGCCTTGTCCTCCGGGGTGACCGGCGGGGCCGATTTCCACATCTTGATCCGCGCCTGCATCCGCTGGACGCTGTCCCGGCGGACTTTCATGACGGTGCCGCCGCGGGCGTCCAAATACGTGTGAAACCCCAGGAAATTGATGCCGTTTTTCAATGGGAAAATGGCGGTTTTGCTGTTGAGCTCCAATTTCAACCCGGTCATGTACTCCTCGATCCGCTCCCGGTATTCCTGGAGCTGGGCCTTGCTGTCGCTGATGATGTAGAAATCGTCCATGTATCGCCCATAATATCGGGCGTGCAGGACTTCTTTGACCCAATGGTCGAAATCGTCCAAATACATGAGGGCCAACAACTGCGACGTTTGATAACCCAACGGGAGCCCCGCGGTGCTGTCGATGTAAACACATAACAGGTTGAAAATCCGCGGGTCCTTCACCCGCTTTTTCAACTTTTCCTTGAGGATGTCGTGGTCGATGGAGGCGAAAAAATGGTGGACGTCGGCCTTTAATATCCAACCGTCGGCGTAGTCCCACTCCTCCGGCGGGCGTGGCGGGAGCCCCTGGGCCCTCCGGGCCGCTTCGTCGTGCCCCTTGCGCTTGAGGAAATAATCCTGCATGTTGCGTTTCAGCCGGTGGAGCCCCACGTGGACGCCCTTGCCGATCTGCGACGCGTAGCTGTCCTCGATGAAACTGCGGGTGATGGCCTCATACAGAAAATTGTCCACCAGCGCGTGCTGCACAACTTTGTCCCGGAAGGCCGGGGCCTGCACGAGCCGTTTCTTTGGCTCGTACACGAAAAAAGTCTCAAACTTTCCGGGGCGGTATTGGCCGGTCTGGAGGAGGTAGGTCAACCGCTCGATGTACGTGAGCGCGTGGGCCTCAAACTCCGCCGTGCCGGCCTTGTCCCGCTTCCCGGATCGTGCGGTTTTGTATGCGTCATACAAAACCGAAAATGTGAATAACTGCCGGTAATCCATAGGGTTCCCCCTGGAATTCCTGCACCTGCCGGGCGTGGCTGGTGCTTTGCGCTGCATCAGCGCCGCTGATAGCCGACGGCACAAACGGCGGCCGGCGTCGGCGCCATGTGTTTATCCTCCGCCCACGCGTAGGCATTGGACGGGAAAAGGCCCCCTTTGATGATGACGGGGCGCTGCTTTGGGCCCTTGCGGGCTTAATCGGTCTGGCTGATCCATCAAAGCCGGGCGCACCCCCCCCGCGCCCGAGCAGCTGTTGCCGCTATAACTGCCGTCGGAATACACGTACCAGGCGATCGTGGCGCCGCCGCCGGAATAGCAACAGGGGGAGCGGAGCCACCAATTCGTGGCGGATGTGGGCCTTTCCCCAATACGACGCGGCCGCCGCCGCGTTGCATCC
>CANPVI010000039.1 GCA_947581665.1 uncultured Atopobiaceae bacterium
CTCTTCCACGGCTACACCACCGAGAAGGGCATCACCTACAACGCCTACCTCATCATGGACGAGAAGGTCACGCTCATCGACACGGCCAAGGCCCCCTTCGCCGACGAGCTCATGGCGCGCATCTCGCAGGTGGTGGATCCCGCGAAGATCGACGTCGTGATCTCGAACCACGTCGAGATGGACCACTCGGGGTCGCTCCCCGTCGTGGCCAAGGCCTGCCCGAACGCCGAGTTCTACGCCTCGACGAAGGGCTGCGAGGGTCTGCGCGCCCACTACGGCGACATCGCGGACTTCAAGCCGCTCAAGACCGGCGACACCCTCTCCATCGGGCAGCGCACGCTCACCTTCGTGGAGACGCCCATGGTCCACTGGCCCGACAACATGGTCACCTACGACGTCACGGACAAGATCCTCTTCTCCAACGACGCCTTCGGCCAGCACTTCGCGAGCTCCAAGCACTTCGACGTCGACAACGACATGTGCGAGATCATGAAGCAGGCGCGCAAGTACTACGCCAACATCGTGCAGCCCTACGGCATGCAGGCCCGCAAGGCGCTCGACGTAGTGAAGACCCTCGAGCTCTCGATGATCTGCCCCGCGCACGGCGTCATCTGGACCGAGCACATCGCAGACATCCTCGCCGCCTACGAGGACTTCACGTCGGGAGATGTGGTGGATAAGGCCGCCATCATCTACGACTCCATGTGGAAGAGCACCGAGAAGATGGCGAAGGCCATCTGCGAGGCCTTCGTCGAGGAGAACGTGACGGCGCAGTACATCAACCTGAACGACACGCACGAGAGCGACATCCTCCTCTACACGCTCGACGCGAAGTACATCTGCGTGGGCTCGCCTACCCTCAACATGCAGATGATGCCGAACGTCTCGAAGTTCCTCACGTACTACCGCGGCCTCTCACCGAGGAACGCGAACCGCGTGGGCATCGCCTTCGGGTCCTACGGCTGGGCGCCGAAGGGTCCGAAGGACGTGGCCCAGGTGCTCTCCGACATCGGCTTCCAGATGCCCGTGGACACGCTCACGCACCAGTGGATCCCCACGAAGGAGTACCTCGACTCCATCCAGGAGACGGTGCGCGAGGCCATCGCGAAGAGCGAGTAGGGCGCGTCGGGCGCTCCCACGCGCGATCGGTAGAATAGGAGGGCCCGGGCATCCGGGCCCTCTCTCAAAGGAGACGCAATGACCACCATCAACGTGAAGGGCATGCACTGCGCCCATTGCGACATGCTCGTGACCATGGAGCTCGAGGATCGCGGCGCCACGAACGTGACCGCGAACCACGAGACGGGCGTCGTGACCTTCGACGGCGACCTTGCCCCCGAGACCGTGAAGGAGGCGGTGGAGGCCGCAGGTTTCCAGGTGGCGTAATCGCCGCGCGCGGCGTCGTCGCGGCGAGCCGCGCGTCCTGGAAAACCGAGCGCCATGCCATGGACATAGCGCTATCGATCACAGCCACCCTCGTTCTCATCATCGTCAACGGGTTCTTCTCGATGTCGGAAATGGCGCTGGTGAACGCCAAGCGCCCCATCCTCGAGCACGACGCCGAGGAGGGCGACCGCAAGGCGCGCGCGGCGCTGGAGCTCTCCGAGGATTCGGGCGAGTTCCTCGCCGCCATCCAGGTGGCCATCACGCTCGTGGGGTTCTTCGCCTCCGCGGCGGCCGCGACGAACCTCTCCGCGCCCTTCGCGGCGTGGATGGTGGGCCTCGGGCTCCCCGGCGAGGCGGCCCACGTCATCGCGCCCATCCTCATCACCCTCGTGGTCTCCTACGTGTCCATCGTGATCGGCGAGCTCGTACCCAAGCGCATCGCGCTCGCCGACTGCGAGGGCGTGTCGAAGCGCGTCTCGGGCTTCCTCGCCGCCTTCACCACCGTGGCGAAGCCGCTCGTGTGGCTCACCTCGGCCTCCGCGAATGGCATCTCCAAGCTGCTGCACATCCGCTCCGCCGAGGACCGCCAGAACATCTCCGAAGAGGAGATCCGCTACATGGTCTCCGATGCCGACGAGCTCTCCGAGGAGGAGAAGTCGATGATCCACGAGGTCATCGAGCTCGGCGACACGAAGGCGCGCGAGGTGATGATCCCGCGCGTGGACATGGACGCCCTCGAGGACACCACGAGCCTCTCCGACGTGCTCGCGCGCATGCGCGAGACCGGCCACTCGCGCATCCCCATCTACCACGAGGACGTGGATGACATCGTGGGCATCGCGCACATCAAGGACGTGATCACGCCGATCGTGGACGACGGCCTCGGCGCCTCGGACATCAAGGATCACCTCCGCGAGGCGAGCTTCGTGCCCGACACGAAGGAGATCATCCCGCTCCTCTCCGAGATGCAGCTCTCGCATGAGCAGATGGCCATCGTCGTGGACGAGTGGGGCGGCACCGCGGGCCTCATCACGCTCGAGGACATCGTGGAGGAGATCGTCGGCGAGATCGAGGACGAGTTCGACCCCGACAACAAGTTCCTCACCCGCATCGGCGACCGCTCCTGGCTCGTGGACGGGCGCTTCCCCATCGACGACGCCATCGAGCTCGGCTGGCCGATCGAGGATTCGGACGAGTACGAGACGGTGGCCGGCTTCATCCTCGACGAGGCCGATGGCCTGCCCGAGCCGGGCGACGTGATCGAGAAGGACGGCTGGCAGTTCCGCGTGCAGACCGTGCGCGGCCAGCGAATCGCCCTCCTGCGCGTGCGCGCGCCCGAGCCGGAGCCCGAGCTCGAAGAGGGGAGCGAGGCGGAGGGCGGCCTGCTCTCGAGGATCCTTCCCGGCGGCTCTTCCGACGACGCCGACGAGAAGGCCCCGTCTTCAGGAGAGGGCGCCTGAGCGGCTACTATACCGATCGAGGTGGGAAGGCCCGCGAGGGCGCGCGCGAGGAAACCGGAGGCACCATGGCCCAGCTGCTCGACATCCAAAAGGTCGTGATCGGCCCGGACGCCTTCAGGGCGACCGTGCGCGTGGCCGAGGGCGTGCCGCTCTCCACGTCGGAGAACGTGGAGGCCACGGCGCGCGTGTACTGGCTCCTGCCCGAGATCGCCGACCACGTCTGCGTGGGCGATGGCGGAGAGACCTTCCGCGACGTGATGGGCGACACGAACATCGCGCACCTTATGGAGCACGTGACGCTCGAGCTCCTCGCCCGCACGAACATGGCGGGCGATCTCTCGAACGCCCGCACGCGCGCCACGGACGTCGATCGCGTCTACGAGATCGAGCTCGCCTGCCCGGACGACGTGCTCGTGGCCTCGGCGCTCTCGAGCGCCGGCTGGATCATCCAATGGGCCTTCGGCGCGGCGGACGAGGAGAACAAGCCCAACATCGACGCCATCGTGGCGGGCATCGTGAACCTCACGGCGAACTCCTACCACATGGAGGGCAACGAGGCGCCCATGCCCGGCACGACCGTGGCGGGCGCCAAGGTGGCCGTGGCCGAGGCGGGCGCCGAGGCTGAGGTCGAGGACGCGGGCGATGCGGACGGCGAGGTCGAGGCCGAGGCCGAGGTGGGGGCCCTCGAGGCCATGGTCGACGCCGCCGAGGACGAGGCGGCGCTCGAGGAGGAGCCCGGGGACGCGCTCGCGGGCTTCGACCTGGACCTCTCCGGCGCCTCGATGGCCGACGTCGGGGATGCGCTCGAGGACGAGGCCGAGGAGGCCGCCGCGCCCGTCGTGGAGCTCGGCGAGACGGTAGGTTTCATGGACGCTACGGCGCAGGACTTTTCGGACGATCCACTCATTTAGGCTGCAAAACTCGTCTACCATGGTGTGCCAAGTGCAATTGGAGGAGGAACGATATGCCTAAGTTCGGTTTTGGTTTCTTCGTCGGCGGGATCCTCGGCGCGTGCGCCGGCGTCTTCGCGGGCCTCATGCTCGCCCCGCGCTCCGGCGCAGAGACGCGTTCGATGGCGGCCGACGCCATGGGCGACGCGTGGGACAAGGCCAACGACATGTACGAGCAGGGCGCGAACAACCTCGCCCAGCGCATCAACAGCATGACCCCCGCGCTGAACGCCCAAACCGATGCCCTCAAGGAGAAGGTGAACGCCGCGCGCGAGAAGATGGACCAGCTCAGGAGCTCGATCGCCGAGTCCGTGAACCAGGCCACCGAGAACGTGCAGAGCGCGATGGACAGCGCTGCGGAGAAGATCCACGCCACGCAGGAGAGCGTGAACAAGACCCGCGATGACATCGCCGCCGCCAAGGCCGACAAGGCCGCCAAGACCGACGATGCGGACGCCGAGCCGCCCGTGTGCGAGGCGCCCATCCCTGCCGACGCTCCGAGCGAGTAGCGCTTTCAGCTCGCGCGCCCCGCGCGTGCGCGCCGTCCGAACTTGAGAAACCACACCCGGCGGGCCCTCGTGGCGAGGGCTCGCCTGCTGCTATGAAGGAACCCCATGCCGAGCATCGAATCGCTCTCCCGCGCCTTCGTCTACGAGCCGAGAGAGGCCAAGAAGGCCGCAAAGGCCAATGGCACGCCCGCGAAGCCGAGGCGGCTTGGCAGGGTCCACAACCTCGTGTTCTCTCCCGACGGCCGCACGATGGTGGGGATCCTCGTGAAGCGCCCGGACGTGGCGGGAATGGTCAAGCGCGAGGATCTCTTCGTGGCGTGGGATCGCATCGGCACCTTCGAGGGCGGCCTCATCACGCGAAACGGGGCGGCCGACGCCTACGACGACAAGGCCCGCGCGCGCCTCGGGCTCGACTGGGAACGCTGCATCATCTGGGAAGACATGGACGTGGCCACCCGCAGCGGCAAGGTGCTCGGCCGTGTGGCCGATCTCTCCTTCGATGCGGATACCGGCACCGTGGAGCAGATCTTCGTCACCGACGGCAATCTCGCGGCCTCCATCGTGGGGTCGCTTCCGCTCACGTCCGACCACGTGCTCGGCGTGGTGAACCAGACGATGGTCGTGACCGACGAGGTGGAGGAGCTCGAGCTCACGGGCGGCCTCGCCGCCAAGGCGGGCGAGGGCTTCGCGAAGGCGCGCGTGAAGGGCTCAGAGGTGGCGTCGAAGGCGGGCGCCGCGGCGGGAGAGCTCATCGACAAGGGCTCCTTCGCGCTCGGCAAGGCCATCGGCACCGCGAAGAACGTAATCCAGGATGCGATGAAACCCGACGAGGCCCCCGCGCCCGCGCCGCAGCCGGCGGAGGTGGTGGCCGTCGAGGGGCCGAACGCCCCCGCCGAGGTCACGGGCGCCCAGGGCGAGCCGCCGATCTTCTCCGTGGTGGACGAGGCGAGCGAGGGCGCCGAGGCGCCTGCAGGTGCCGCCGCGAGCACGGCGGCCGAGCAGCCCTCGCAAGCTCCCGCGGCCGAGCCTGCGAGCAACGCGCCCGCGGCCGACGAGCCGACCATCATCGACGATGCGGCGAAGTTCATCGGCGCGCAAATCGGCAAGACGAAGACGATGTTTTCGGAATTCCTGAAAGAGTTCAACGAAGCCAACCGATAGTGGCACCATGGTCGTGTCGATCGGCCACACGTGCGACGAGGACACATGGGCGAACGAGGATCCACGAAAAGGGACACCCCGCGCGAGCGTGATCGCCGCCGCATGCCGCAGGGGGCGGCAAGCGCGCGCACGCGTGGCGCGCAGGGCGCTCGGGACGCCTCGCGCTCGACCTCCACTTCCACGCGCCCCTCGGCGTCCGGTCGCAAGCGCTCGAAGCCCCGCTCCGAAGCGCAGAAGGCCGCCGCAGAGCGACGCCGTGCACGCGCGGCCGCGAAGATCGACCAGGCTCGCGCCCAAGAAGCGGCTGCCGAGGAGGCGCGCCGCCAGGAAGAGGAGGCCCGCGCCCAGGCGGAAGCCGAGGCCGCCGCCGCGCGCGAGGAAGAGGCGCGGCGAAACGACCCCGAGCTCAAGCGAAAGGCTATGTGGCGGACCGATGATTCGAACATCTACCTCGCGCCCGAGGGCGACGCGGTGGACGAGGACTGGTTCGAGGACGAGGAAGCGCAGGGGGTGGTGCCCGTGCGCGACGTGAGCCCCTCGAAGCGCCATCGCACCCCCGCAAAGAAACACGTGCGCGCAGCGGGAATCGTCTTCGCCATCTTCGCAGGCATCGCCATCCTCGGCCTCTACGCGTGGTTCACCCGCACCGTCGAGTTCACGCTGAACGGTGATGTCGCGACCACGCACTTCGGCACGACCCTCGCGGACTACCTCGACGAGCATGGCACGGACGTCACGCCCGGAAACCTCGTCTCCGTGACGGGCGAGGTCCTCCAAGAGGGCCAAGGTCACGCCTACACGGCCACGGTGAACGGCTTGGAGTACCTGCCCGAGGACGCCGACGGCGTGCGCATCGGCGGCGGCGAGGAGGTGGAGGTCGCAAACGGCGGCGACGTCATGGAGGACTACGACGTCGAGGTCGTCGAGGCGCCGCCGCTCCTCGAGTTCCAGGGCGAAGCCGGCGCCTTCTCCTTCATCTCGCAATGGGGCGAGCCGGGGACGCAGGAGCTGCGCACCGGCAAGATCTCCGGCCTGCAGGCCACCGGCGACTACGTGGACCCGCCGAAGAACACGATCGTGACGACCGTGAACGTGGAGCCCGATACCGGCATCCACTGCGTCGCACTCACCTTCGACGACGGTCCGAGCGAGTACACGGACGACTACCTCGACATCCTCGCCCAATACGATGCCAAGGCCACGTTCTTCATGAAGCCCGAGGAGGTCATCGACCACGTGGACGCCGCGCGTGCCGTGAAGGACGCGGGGCACCAGATCGCCACGAAGACGGACGCCTACGATTCGCTCTCCAACATGGATGACGAGACGATGAAGGAGACGATCCAGCACGGCTTCGACGTGCTCGAGAACGAGCTCGGCGTGAAGACGACCGTCTTCCGGCCGCTCTTCGGCGCCTTCACGCACACGGACTGGCTGCGAAGCGACGGCGTTGCCTCGATGTCGGTGATCTGGAACTGCGATTCGCTCGACTGGGAGCAGCCCGGCACCTACGAGATCGTCCAGTACGCCCTCGAGGGGCTCGGCAACGGCTCGGTGATCCTCCTCCACGACGGAGGCGGCGACCGCAGCCAGACCCTCGCCGCGCTCCCCATCCTGCTCACCGAGCTCCAGAACCAGGGTTATTCCTTCGTGACGATCGACGAGCTCCTGAAGAGCGACAGCTCGATCCCGCCGGTGCTCAGCACGGGTGACGAGACGATGCCCGCCGACAGCGTCTGGCCCGAGGCGATCTACGTCCCAGAGGACGAGTGAGGGCAAACCCTTTGCGCGGCATGGACACCCAAACCATTTACGCCGTATGACCAGCTTTTCGGTGCGATGCCGCACCGAAAAGCTGGTCATACGGCGTAAAGATGCTAATAGCCGAGCGCCATGAGCACGAACATGATGATGGTGAGGACGACGATGAGGATGATCGTCGCCCAGGTGATGCCCGTCCAGAGGCGGCCGTTCGCGTAGCTCCCCATCACGCGCTTGTCAGCGGCGATGCGCACCTCGTAGAGCATGAGCACGGGCAAGAGCACGCCGTTCACCACCTGCGCGGCCATCATCACGCCGAAGAGGTTGATGTGCGGGATGAGCACGATGGCGGCGGAGACCACGACGATCACGGTGATGATCGCGCGGTAGGTGGGCGCCTCGCCCCACGTGCGGTCGGCGCCGCGCTCCCAGCCGAAGGCCTCGCAGATGGCTCCCGAGGTGATGCTCGGGAGCACGCTCGCGGCGAGGAGGCTCGCGCCCACGAGCCCGAGGCCGAAGAGCGCCTCGGTGTAGGGCCCGGCGATGGGGGCGAGGGCGCGCGCGGCATCGGCCGAGCTGTCTACGGCGATCCCGGCGGGGAAGAGCACCGCGCCCGTCGTGAGCACGATGAACCACGCGATCACGTTCGCGGCGACGGCGCCCGTGGCCGTGTCGATGCGCTGGTAGGGGAGCTCCTCGGGGCCCACGTTGCGATCGACGACGTTCGACTGCGCGAGGAAGATCATCCACGGCGCGATGCCGGTGCCGATGTTCGCCACCACGAGCGAGAGGTACTCCGGCGTGGAGTGGAGCGTGGGGAAGATGGTCGAGCGCAGGGCCTCGTCCCAAGCGGGCTCGATGAGGATCCCGCAGATGACGTACGTCACGAAGACGCAGCTGATGGCGAGGAGGATCTTCTCGATGCGCCTATACGAGCCGCTCATCGAGAGGAGCCAGATGGCGATCGCCGCCACCGGCACGCTCACGAGCGGCGGCACGCCGAAGAGCTCCATGCCGCTTGCGATGCCGGCGAACTCCGAGAGCGTGACCATCGTGTTTGCCACGAGGAGCGAAAGCATCGCGAAGGCGCTCGAGCGCACGCCGAACTGCTCGCGGATGAGCGAGGCGAAGCCCTTGCCCGTGACGCACCCCATGCGCGCCGCCGTCTCCTGCACGACGATCATGAGGAAGCACATGACGGGCATCATCCAGAGCTGCCCGAAGCCGTAGAGCGCGCCCGCCGAGCTGTAGGTGGCGATGCCGCCCGCGTCCGTGCCGGCGAGCGCCGTCACGAGCCCGGGGCCCATGGCGGCGAGGACGGTGCCGATCCTCAAGCTCCGCGCAGAGCCCACGCGCTCGGGCTTCTCGCGGAGCTCGTCCGCGCGCGCTGTCCGCCTGCCCCGCATCGGCTATCCCATGACGAGGAACGGCACGAGGGCGACGAGGTAGCACGCGATGGCCACGCAAAACGCCACCACGCGAAGCGCGATGCGCCGCGAATCCTTGCCCTTAGCGTCGCGACGCCGGAGCGCCCGCACGTAGAGGGGCGCGCTCGCGAAGCTCACGAGCATGGAGGCGAGCGACGGCACGAGCCCGAAGAGGAGGAGCAGCGAGATCGAGGCGCTGAAGCTCTCCTGCAGGAAGAGCGCCACCACGAGCCCGGTGAGGAGCGCGACGAGGATGGCGTAGACGATCCCCATCCCGAGCCCGCGCGCGAAGAAGAGCGGAAGCGAGGGCGCGTCCTCATCGTCGGCGTCGAACTCGATGAAGAAGCCCACCGCATAGTCCACCGCGGAATCGGCCGCGAGGAGGGCGATCGGCATGAACGCGCAGCTCGCCACCCAGAGAAACGGCGCGGTCGCGACGAGCGAGAGCGCGGTCACCGCCGCCACGCCGGCGAGCCAGAAGAAGAACCAGAGCTGCTTGGAGAGGAGCCAGCCGAGCGTGTGGCTCGCCTCGTCCGCGCCGGCCTCGCGGCCCCCCGCGAGCATGAGGTCCTCCTCGTGCTCCTCCTGCAGGACCTCGAGCGCGTCGTCGACGGTGATGATGCCGAGGAGGCGCCGATCCTCGTCCACGACGGGAAGCGCGAGCAGGTTGTACTTGGAGATCGCGTCCGCCACGTCCTCCTGGTCGTCGTCCGGCTCGCAGGTGACGAGGTCCGTCTCCATGAGCTGGCCGAGGCGCGTGGTGGCCTCGGCGAGCAGGAGCTCCTTCAGTGGGAGCACGCCCTGGAGGCACCGGTCGTCGTCGGTCACGTAGAGGTAGTTCACGGTCTCCACGTCGTCGGCGTCGGCCTGGCGCACGACGCGGATGGCCTCCTCCACCGTCATATCCGGGGTGAAGGACGCGAAGGCCGAGGTCATGATGCGGCCGGCCGTGTCCTCGCGGTAGCCGAGGAGCTGGCGCACGGCGCGCGCCTCCTTCACGCCCATCAGGCGAAGGAGCGTCTCGGCCTTCTCGTAGTCGAGCTCGCCCACGAGGTCGGCGGCGTCGTCGGGGTCCATCTCGCCGAGCATCGCCGAGGCGGTGCGTGCGTCCATGTCGTCCACGATCTCGGCCGCCTGGTCCTCGTCGAGCTCGGCCATGGCGTCGGCTGCGCGCTCGGCGTCGAGCTGCGCGAACACGCGCCCGCGCATGCGTGGATCGAGCTGCTCGAGGATGTCGGCGATGTCGGCCGGGTGGAGTTCGTCGAGCGTCTTGTGGGTGACCGAGAGCTTCACGTCCTTGAGCTCGCGGTCGATGAGGTCCATGTAGCTCCAGGCGATGATCCGCTCCGGGATGGGGTGGCCCACCGCCTTCGCGACGCCGCAGACGCCCCGCTCGAGCGCCGGGTGGAGCGAGCGGAGGATGCCCCGGGCGCCCACCTCCGCGCCGAGGAGCCGGAGCTGGGTCGCGTCGCCGCCCGCGCCCTGGCCGAGCTTGCCCGGGCCGCCGGAGTCGGAGAGCTTGAGGTCGTTCACGCGCACGACGCGCATGCCCTTCGTGTCCACGATCTGCTTGTTCAGGAGGTCGC
>CANPVI010000040.1 GCA_947581665.1 uncultured Atopobiaceae bacterium
CACCTGCGCGGAATCGAGCGCCTCGAGTGCGGAGCGGGTCACGCAGTCCGGTCGGCAGACGCTGTGGTTGCGCTCGGCCTGCTCGCGCGCTTGCTCGCTCGCCTCCATGCAGGCGATGGGCACCTTGAAGGACTTGTTGTTCTCCAGGCGAAGCGTCACGGCCTCGCGCGGCGTGTCGAGCTCCGTCACGCGCGCCTCGCCCATGGGGGTCTGGATCCGGGCGTTCTTCTTCGGCGCGCGGCTCTTGAACTCGCGATACGCGTCATTCTCGTAGCGAAGGCAGCACATGAGGCGCCCGCAGGCGCCGCTAATCTTCGGCGAGGAGAGCGGGAGGTCCTGGTCCTTGGCCATGCGAATGGTGACGGTGCCGAAGCCCTGGCCGAGCCTCGCGCAGCAGAACTCCTGGCCGCAGTGCGCGATGCCGCCCATGATGGCGGACTGCTCGCGCGCCCCGAGCTGGTGCATGTCCACGCGCTGGTCGAGGCGTTGCGAGAGATCGCGGGCAAGCGCGCGGAAATCCACGCGCCCCTCGCTCATGAAGTAGCACACCACCCGCTCGAGCCCGAAGAGGTATTCCACGCCCACCGGCTTCATCGGAAGCTCGTGGGCTTGGACGGCCTCCTGGAAGATGGGGAACGCATCGCGCCCCTGCTCCTCACGTTCGTCCGCGATGGCGTCGTCCTCGTCGGTGGAGAGCCTGAGGATCGGGGCGAGCGCCTCGCCGCCGAGCTCGCGATCGAGTCGCTCGTCATCCCACGCCTCGGGCGAGCCGGTGGCGATGCCGCGCTCCGTACCGCGCGCGGTCGAGCAGATCACCGCGTCGCCGCGCCGTATGTCGAAGTCCGAGGCGTCGAACCAGAGATCGCGCGCCGCGAAGGGGAACTTCACCGAACAGACGCTTGCCATAAGAGCTCCTTCAGGGAGAGGAAGAGCACCTGCAAAACGAGCGCAGGCGTGGTGGATCGATTGAGGTGGCGCGAGGCCCTCTCGGTGGCCCCGAGCGCGGCGAGAAGCGAATCGTCGGAGCGCGCGGCAAGGGCGCAGACGAGCTCCGGCACATCCGCGTTGAATGGCGCCTCAGGGGATGGCGCCCTCGCCGCGAGCGCGTCGCGAAGCAGGGTCTCCACGATGCGCACGGCCTCGGCGAGGCCACGGCGCTCGGCCGCCGAGGTCGCGCGCTTCTTGCGGTCCTCGATGGCCTGGCGCGCGGTGCGCGTGAGGAACTCATCGAGCCCCTCATCCTCGCCATCCGCCTCGCCGCTGTCGGTTGCCTCGGCATGGGCGCGCGCCACGATGTCCTCGGCAAGCGCAAGCGCGCTCCAGTCGCTCGGCGCCTCTCGGCTCGCAAGGAACGCGCAGATGGCGTTACGGGTTTCCTGGCGCTCCACGCTCGCGAGGAAGCGCTGCGCCTGCTGGGCCGAGGAGGCGATCGCGAGCGCCATGCGCGAACGCTCCGGCGTCTCGCCCGCAAGGAGCGCGCTCTTAGCCGCACTCGTGTCCACTGCGGCAAACGGCACGACCGAGCAGCGGCTGCGTATGGTCTGCAACACCGAATCCGCCGAGGGCGCGCATAGGATGAACACGACGTCGGCCGCGGGCTCCTCGAGGGTTTTGAGGAGGGCGTTGGCCGCCTGGGTGCCGAGCGTGTCGGCCTCCTTCACGATGTAGACCTTGCGCGTGGCCTCGATCGGCGTGAGCGCTGCGTCGGCGATGAGCTCGTGCACCTGCTCGAGGAGGTAGCCTCGCGTGGCCGAGAGCGGCTCGAGCACCTTCACGTCGGGGTGCGAGCCGCGCTCCACGCGCGCGTAGCGGGCATCCTGCTCGCTCGCGCCGCACTCGCCCTCGGGGCACACGAGCACCTCGGCGAGCGCCATGGCAGCGTCCTCCACGATGGCGTTTCCCGAGAAGAGGTAGGCGTGCGAGATGCCCTGCGCGCCGCGCGCTGCGGGAGCGCCGGCACGCTCGGCGTCGAGGGAGCGCTCGAGGTAGGCGAGCACGCGCGGTTGCCCGGCGAGGGCCTCTTCAAGCGGGGCGCGCGTCACTGGCACTCCCCTTCGAAACGCTCGGCAAGCACATCCTTTACCTGCGAAAACGTCTGCCCTTTCGTGCCTCGGGCGTCGATCACGCGCACGCGATCCGCCTCGCGCTCGGCGAGCGCGAGGTAGGCTCTGCGCACCGATTCGGCGAAGGCCTCGCCCTCGAGCTCGATGCGATCGGGCTCCTCGCCACGGCGCCGTGCGGCCTCCTCGACGTCGAGGTCGAAGACGAACGTGAGATCGGGGACCACGCCGAGCGAGCCGAGCTCGTTCGCCGTCTCGACGAAGGCCGCGTCGATGGAGCGACCGCCGCCTTGATAGGCCGTGGTGGAATCGCAGAAGCGGTCGGCGAGCACCCAGGCGCCGCGCTCGAGCGCGGGACGCACGACCTCCGCCACGAGTTGCGCGCGAGCGGCCTCGTAGAGCAAAAGCTCGCATTCCCTCGACATGTCGGAGTTCGCCGGATCGAGCAGAAGGGCGCGGATCTTCTCGGAGAGTCGCGTGGTGCCGGGGTCGCGCACGAGCACGACCTCGAGCCCCTCGTGCTCGAGCTCGCGTGCCAAGCGCGTGGCATGGGTGGACTTGCCGCAGCCGTCGATCCCCTCGAAGCTCACGAAGCGTCCGAGCGCCATGCCCACCTCCTCACGTCCTATGAGCGACGCCTCCTCGAGGAGGACGTCGATGATGCCCTCGAGCGGGAGGAAGACGCGCGCCGCGCACCTGTGTGCCTGCGCGTGGTGCGCTTCTCTCGATCGGGACACTCTAGATTAGGACAGAGCTCCCATGGACCGCGATCGGTTTCCACGGAAACGATGGGGGCACCACAAGCCGGACACGTTTTGCCGGTGGCGGAGAGCTTGCCGCGCGCCGGGAGCGGATAGGACGTGCCGCACTCCTCGTAGTGCTCGCAGCGGATGAAGCGCTTGCCGGTGCGCTCCGATTTGTGGGCGATGAGCTTGCCCTCGCGCCCCTCGGCCGCGCAGATGGGGCACTCCCCCACCACGACGTCCGGCTCCTCGTTCGTGGCACAGCGCGGGTTCACGCACACCTCATAGGGCTTCGAGCGGAACGGGCGCACCTTCACGCGCGGCGCGCCGCACACCGGGCACGGTTCCTCGAGCGGCTCGAGGCGGCCGTTCGGCACGGGATAGGTCACGTCGCAGTCCGGCCAACCCATGCAGCCGATGAAGCGGCTCTTGGTCTTGGGCGAGTTCTTCACCACGAGGTCCTTGCCGCACTTCGGGCAGGTGCCCACGCGCGCATCGGCCGTCACGGCGTCGGCGATGGAGGCCGCAAGGTCGTCTTTGTGGGTGATGAGCTCGGCAAGTTGCGTCGCGAGAAGCTCTCGCGAGGTCTCCACCACGCGCTCCTCGGTGTCCTTGCCGTCGGCCACCTCGCTCATGGAATACTCGAGCTCGCTCGTCATCTGCGGAGTGGTGATCCTCGGCGCGTAGGAATCGAGCGCCTCGATGATGGCGATGCCGAGCTGGCTCGGCACGAGCGGGTCGTCCTTGAGGTAGTTCACCGAGATGAGGCGATCGATGATCGAGGCGCGCGTGGACTTGGTGCCAAGGCCGCGCTTCTCCATCTCCTGGATGAGGCGCCCCTGCGAATAGCGCGCGGGCGGCTCGGTCTGCCTCGCCTCGAGGGCGAGGTCGCGCACGGCCACCACGTCGCCCTCGGCGAGCTCGGGCAGGATCTCGTCCTTCCTCTGGCCGAAGTGGTAGATGGCGCGGTAGCCCGCCTGCTTGAGGACGTCGCCCTTTGCGCGGAACGGCTCTCCGGCCACGTCGAGCTCCACCGTGGTGCCCTCGATGGTGGCGGGACCCATGAGCGTGGCGAGGAAGCGACGCGCGATGAGGTCGTAGAGCCTCAGCTCCTGGCCCGAGAGCTTGCCCGCGTCGGCTGCGGCCGTGGGGTAAATGGGCGGGTGGTCGGTCGTCTGCTGCTTGCCGCGCGTGGCGCTGATCTTGGGCTGCCCGAGGATCTGCGCACACACCTTCGAATACGCGTCGACCGAGCTCAGCGCGCGTACGCAGCCCGCGAGGTCGAGCGAGGGCGGATAGACCGTGTTGTCCACGCGCGGATACGAGATGAAGCCGTTCATGTAGAGCGATTCGGCGAGGCGCATGGTGCGCCCGGGCGCGATGCCGATGGAGGCAGCTGCGGCCTGGAGCGACGTGGTGTTGAAGGGCGCGGGAGGTCGCTGCGTGCGGCTCTTCTTCGCCACGGAACGCACCACGCCCGAGGTGGCGTCCCTCACGTGCGAGAAGGCCTCGTTGGCCTCCTCCTCGACTTTGAACTGGCCCTTCGCGTGGGAGATCTTGAAGTCCCCGCCCGCCTTTGAGGCCATGCCGTTGATCACCCAGAAGTCCTCGGGCACGAATGCGAGGCGCTCCTTCTCGCGCTCCACCACGAGCGCGAGCGTGGGCGTCTGCACGCGGCCGGCGCTGCGCACGTTGCCGAAGCCGCCGCGCTTGGCCACCGTGAGGTAGCGCGTGAGCACGGCGCCCCAGATGAGGTCGATCTCCTGGCGGCTCTCGCCCGCGGCCGCGAGGTCGCGATCCACCTCCACGAGGTTCGTGAAGGCGTGCTCTATCTCGGCCTTCGTGTAGGCCGAGTAGCGAGCGCGCTCCGCAGGCAGACCGGGGACCGCCTCGTGCACCTGGTCGAGCGCGTCGGCGCCGATGAGCTCGCCCTCTCGGTCGAAGTCCGTGGCCACGATGACGCTGTCGGCCTTGTTGGCGAGGTTCTTGAGCGCGCGGATGATCTGGCGCTCGGCGGGCTTCTTCTCCACCGGCGACCACACGAGGTACGGAAGCGAATCGAGGTTCCAGCCCTTGAGCGACACGCCGTCTTCCTGGTAGGGCTTGCGCTTGCTCGCGTAGGGCGGGCGCGCGAGACCGTCCGGGAGGTCGGCGGGCAAGACCTCGCCCTCGTCGTTGACGGCGAACCAGCCCTCGGCATCGCTGAACTTCAGCTCCTCGGGGAAGTCCGGCTCGAGGATGTGGCCCTTGAGGCCGATCGTCACCCACTCCTCGCCCTCGCGCTCGAAGCGATAGACCGGCACGCCGTAGACGCTGTCCTTCTTCGGCGCGCCGCCCTTCGCGAGCAGCCGCGAGATCTGGCGCGACGCATCGCTCTTCTCGGTAATCACAAGCCGCATATACGTTCCTCTTTATGTTCGTCGGATGCGCGGGGGGCTCGCACGCCGCGCGCGTCAGCCCCCCCATCGGCGCGCCCTACTATACCCACTCGCAAGAGCGGCGCAACGCCGCCCACCACATGGCCAAAAACCGTCCAACCGCGTGTTGGACGAGCTCAGCGTGCCTGTCGTATGGCTTTAGGCCTCTTCGATGTCGCGGTTCGCGTAATCGTCGCGCGTCCACTTGAGCGCGTCCCTGCCGTCCTTCGCCACGATGATGTAGCGCGCGACGGCGAGCGAGATCTCGTAGAGGAGCACGAGCGCGGCGAACATGAAGAACATCGTCACCGGCGAGGCGTCCGGCGTGGTGAAGGCCGAGAGCACGAGCAGGCCGATGTAGATGTAACGCCAGTTCTCGCGGAAGAGCTTGTAGGGCACGAGGTGGAAGATCGAGAGGTAGAAGATCACGAGCGGCAGCTCGAAGCCCAGCCCGAAGCCGAGCTCGAGGAGCATCATGATGTTCAGGTAGTCCTCGGCGTTCGGGATGACCGTCGCGAAGGCCACCGATTGCTCGACCATCCACCCCACCGCCGTGGGCAGGATGATGAAGTAGCAAAACACCATGCCGATGAGGAAGAGCACCACGAACGCGGCCACCGTGGGCACGACCCAGCGTCGTTCGTTGGGCTTCAGCGCAGGCAGCGTGAAGGCCATGATCTCCCAGATGATGATCGGCAGGCAGATGATGACCGAGCAGAAGAACGCCACCTTGAAGCGGATGGTGAAGCCGCCGAGCGAGCTGAAGATCGCGAGTTGGCCGTCGTTTGGCAGGAACCTTCGCACGGGGTCGAGGAAGATCTCGATGATCGTGGGCGTGGCCATGTAGACGACGACGGCGCACACCACCACTGCGGCGACGATGATCGTGAACCTGCGACGAAGCTCGCCGAGGTGGTCCATGAGGGGCATGCGCGCGGGGCCGATGGGCATGGCCTATGCCTCCTCGGGATCGGTCTCGGGGGAGGCGTCCGCGTCAAGAGCCGGCTCTGCCACGGGATCGGGCTCGGGCGCGGGCGCGCCTTCTTCCGGCTCCTCCTCGACGGCGTCGAGACCCCAGATGGAGGCGATGCTCAGAGCCTCGGGATCGGGCCCGCTCGGCGCCTCGACGACCTCTTCGACCTCGATGGCCTCGGCCTTGGGTGCGCTGGGCTCGCTCGCGGATGCGGTCTTTGCATCCTCGCCCTCGTTCTCCCCTTCGCCCTCTGCGGCCTTCGCCGTCTTCTCGGCGGCAAGGCGCGCGCGGCGCTCGGCGAACGTCTCCTTCGAGCGATCCGCGAGGTTCGCCTGGTCTTCCTCGGCCGTCACGGGAGCCGTGGCCTTTGCCGAGGCGGCAGCGCCCACCGCACCCGCCGCACCGGCGGCGGTGGCGTTGGCGGATTGGGAAATGGGGTCGATGACCTCGCTCTTCACGACTTTCGTCACGCTGTCGGAAGCCTGGCGGAACTGGCGTATGCCCCGCCCGATCGTGCGACCCATGCTCGGCAGCTTATCCGGCCCGAAGAGCAAGAACGCGAAGATGAGGATCAGGATGAACTCGGTATCGCCGATGCCAAACACGCGTCCCCTCTCCTCGCTCAGGCCAAAGACTCTAGCAGTGTAGCGGCCAGCTCGGCCTTTTCCAAAACTTGGATTCAGGGGATGGGGACGGCGCCCGGGCGCGCTAGCCCTCTTGGACGTGGAACTCGGTACCCACGCCGAGGAGGGTGAGCACGCGAAGCACGTTGGGCTGCGGCTTCGAGAGGGTCATCTCGCCGCCCGCCTCGGACATCTTGTGCGCGGCGCCCACGAGCACGCCGATGCCGGTGGAATCGATGTAGGGCACGCTTGCCAGGGAGACATCCACGCTCTTCACGCCGTCGTCGACGAGACCCTCGAGGACTTCGGACAGCTCGCCTGCATTCGAAACGTCGACTTCGCCCGCAACCTCGACGTGCGCGCGCACATCGTCAATCGTGGTGTGAATGGTGAGGCTCATGGTGTCAAACCCCTTCCATCGTGGCTCGAGCGCAGCCCTGTGGATACGTCCACCAGTCTGAAAGCATTTTAAGGTTTATGAGGTTTCTCCACCGCCATTGTCGGCATCCGACCCGCCGGTGGTCGAAGAACCCTCGTCTGCGGCCGAATCACCGGTGGCATCGCCATCGTCAACCGTCACTTCCGCGCCGTCCGTGGGATTCTGGAGCGTTTCGATCTGCTGCTCGCAGTAGCTCTTCACGCCGAGCGCGTCGTCGGGATCGGCTGCGGCGCCCTTCTCGAAGCAGTCGATGGCCGTCTCCGTGGCGCCCTGGGAGGAGTAGATCATGCCGAGGTTCGCCCACGCGGAGGCGAAGTTCGTCTTGTCGGCGAGATCCTGCAGGGAGATGATGGCCTGCGCGGCATTGCCGGTGTAGTAGTCGCAGAGCGCCTCGGACACCGCCGCCTGCTTGGCCTCCTCGGTGTCGGTGGAGCCCACGAGCTCGAGGTACTTCGCGTAGGCCTGCTTCGCCTCGCCGAAGACGCGTTGCACCTCGGCCTGGAAGTCCTCGGTGCCGGCGAACATCTGCGCGTAGGAGCCCCACTGGAAATACGTGTTCGCGAGCTCGAGCTCCGCGTCCTGGTTCGTGGGATCCGCGTCGAGCTGGCCTTGGAGCTCATCGACGAGCGGTTGGTAGCGATCTTGGAATCCCTCGACGGTGGTGGGGATCGATTCGGTTTGCGGCTGCGCGAAGATCTGCGCGAGCGAGGGGAGCATGAGGCCGAGCGCCACGATGATGGAGATCACGATGACGGCGATCTCCTTCGCCGAGCGCTTCTTCTTGCCGCTCTTCTGGGCGGCGAGCTCTTCCTGCTGCTTCTTGTAGCGTGCGCGCTGGGCGGCGACGGTCTGCTTGTTGCGCTTCTTGGGCCGCTTGGTTGCCATGGGTACGAGAACCCCCCTCGTGTTGCGCCCTATCCTCGGGCGCGTCGTATCTCGATGTGCAAGGCGTCGTTTGGAAAGTCCAAAGGGGTAGCGTACACGTTTGCCCGCACTTTGGCCCGCATTCGCGAAAAGAGATCGCGAATCGTCCACGCCTTTGGCGGCTCCCCCGAGCCTCAGCGCCTGCCCTCGCGCGCGAGACGCGCGCACACGAGCCGCGCGCACGCGCAGAAGACGTCGATCGCCTGGCTGAGTTCCTCGAGCGTGGGATAGGAGGGCGCGATGCGAAGGTCGCGATCCCTCGGGTCCGCTCCGCCTGGCCAGGTGGCTCCTGCGGGCGTGAGCGTGACGCCCACCTCGCGGCAAAGCGCCACGATCGCCTTCGCGCTCCCGTCGGGGCCGCGGAAGCTCACGAAGTAGCCGCCTCGCGGATTGCCCCACGAGCAGCCCTCGACGCCGGCGAGGCCCTCCTCGAGCTTCTCCACCACGACTTCGAAACGCGGGCGCAGGACCTCGGCCTCGCGTGCCATGTGCGCCCTCACCGCGGCAAGGTCCGGCAGGTAGCGCGCGTGGCGGAGCATGTTCATCTTGTCCGAGCACACGCGCTCGATGGCGAAGGTCTCCTCGAGGTCCGAGAGGTCGGCCGGCGAGGCCGCCACCGCCGCGATACCCGCGCCGGGGAAGGTGATCTTCGAGGTGGAGGCGAACTCGAAGACGAGGTCGCGCCCACCCTCGTCCTCGATGGCGCCGAAGATCTCGAGGAGCTCGTCGCCCTCTTCATAGAGGTCGTGCACGGCGTAGGCGTTGTCCCAGAAGACGCGGAAATCGGGCGCCGCGGGTTCGAGGCGCGCGATGCGACGCACCACGTCATCGGAAAACGTGATGCCCGTCGGGTTTTGGTACTTCGGCACGGCCCACATGCCCTTGACGGCGGGATCCTTCACCAGCTCCTCGATCACGTCCATGCGAGGGCCGTCGTCATCCATGGGCACGGGGATGTTCTCGATGCCGAAGTGCTCGGTCATCGCGAAGTGGCGATCGTAGCCGGGGCTCGGGCAGAGGAAGGCCACCCGGGCAAGCGAGCCCCAAGGCGCCTCGCCGCGTATGCCGCGCACCCACGCGTGGACGAGGCAGTCGAACTGGATGTTCAGGCTCGAGGCACCCGCCACCACCACCTGGTCCTCCGGGCAGCCCATGATGTCCGCCATCAAGCGCTTCGCGCCGGGGATGCCCCAGGGGACGCCGTAGTTCGCGGCATCGGCGCCCTCGTCGGTGAGGTTCGAATCGGCGTTCAGCACGTCCAGGAGCGGCCGCGAGAGGTCAACTTGCCCCGTGCTCGGCTTCCCACGCGCCATATCCAGGGAGATGCCCTTGGCTTTGAGCCCCTCCACCTCGGCCTCGAGGCCCTTGATGGCCGCGTCCAGCTCCGCAGTTCCCATGGAGGCGAAATCCCACGCCATGGCCGCTCGCTTTCTCTCTCGTGTGGGCGCCGCGCGCCGTCCAGCCCACTCGCGCAGCGTATGCTTGGCCCCATGCTAAAGCTCGCCTTGGGCGAAGGCGCGCCACATCGCGCGCCGAGCGCCCATTCGAGCCAAAGATGAAACGTCCGCGCAAACGAAGCGAGGTGGGCGATGGCCGCGACACCCTACGAGCCCGCGTTCGAGGAGGGCGATCTCCAGCGCCTCGTGGATGCGCTCTTCAAGGACGCGAAGCGCGTGGAGAAGCGCGACGTCCTCTCGCTCGCGGATGCCTTCGACGTGGGCCCGCGCGCGAGAGAAATCGTGGAATCGCTTCCTGCGGGCTCCTACAACCGCGTGCGGCTCACCACCCAGCTGAACTCGACGATCACCGCCCACGGCTGGACGCTCGCCTTGGGGCTCTTGGAGTAGCGAGCGCGCTTGGCGATCGGGCCGAGGCGCCTTACCT
>CANPVI010000041.1 GCA_947581665.1 uncultured Atopobiaceae bacterium
ACCGTGGCGTTCTCGAGGAATTGCCGATGGCGCACCGTCATGACGCTGCGCCATCGGCAATTCCTCGAGAACGCCACGGTGCCCATCGTGGTGGTGGGCCAGCATGTGGACGAAGTCTCCTGCGTCTACTACGACGATCGCGGGGCCGCGTCTGATCTCGGCAGTGCGCTCGCGGAGCGCTATCCGGAGGGGAAGTTCGCCTACGTGGGCGTGCGCACCGATGACCGCGCGGTGGGTGCCGCGCGTCTCCAGGGCTTTCGCGCCGGCCTCGCATCCCATGGCCTCACCCTCGAGGATTCGCTGGTACGGAGCGCGGATTTCAGCTGCGCCGGTGGCGCCGAGGCCACGCGCGCGATCCTCGCGCAGGACGGGGGAGTGCGGGTCATCGCGTGTGCGACGGACATCATCGCCGCGGGCGCGATCGAGGCCGTCCACGAGTGCTTCGATATGGAGCCCGGCGAGGGGAGCGCCCCGCTCGTCACGGGCTTCGGCGACAACCAGCTGCTCCAGGCCGTCACCGGGGGCATCCCCACCGTGCACTTCGCCTATCGCACGAGCGGCAATCGCGGCGCCCAAACGCTCCTCGCCCTCATGGATGACACGAACGCCGTGCCCATGCAGATCCAGCTGGGCTACCGGCTTATCGGGATCAACTAGGCGAACGTAGTTCGCCCTCAAGACTTCCGCCGCACACCCGCTCTTTCAATGCACAAGTGCACCGAAAAAGCGGGTGTGCGGCGCAATGGAGTAAGTGCGTGGAGCGCCGGGCTGAAAAGTTCGGATCAATCCTGAAATTAAACAGGATCAATGTGCGAAAAACGCTTGAAACGTAGAGTGAAATCGATAACAATAAGTGTTACAGGAAGAGAGTGAGTCCAAACCACGACAGAAGGGGAGAGGAATGGCACTCGACTACGCAAAAGCAGCACAGGAGGTGTTGGAGAAGGTAGGTGGCGCGGATAACGTGGCTTCCGCCGCGCACTGCGCGACCCGTCTTCGCCTCGTCATCGCTGACAACTCGAAGGTCGACAAGGAGGGCCTTGAGAACGTCGAGGGCGTAAAGGGCGTCTTCGAGGCGCAGGGCCAGACCCAGATCATCTTCGGCACCGGCACCGTCAACAAGGTCTACGAGGAGTTCCTGAGGGCCGGCGGCATCTCCGAGGCCTCCAAGGAGGAGGCCAAGCAGGCCGCCGCGGCCCAACAGAACATCGTGATGCGCGGCATCAAGCTCCTCGGCGACGTCTTCGTGCCCATCATTCCGGCCATCGTGGCATCGGGCCTGCTCCTGGGCATCATGTCCACCCTGAACTTCATGATCAAGCAGGAGATCATCTCCATCTCCACCGAGAACCCGATCTGGATCGTCGCCGACATCGTGTCGAGCACGGCCTTCGGCTTCCTGCAGGTGCTCATCGGCTTCTCCGCCGCGAAGGCGTTCGGCGCGAACCCCTACCTTGGTGCGGTCGTCGGCGCCCTCATGATCTCCAGCGCCATGCCGAGCGCCTATGATATGGCCGCTGACGCCGAGGCCGGCACGCTTTCCACGCTCTCGATCTTCGGCCTCTACGATATCAACTGGTACGGCTACCAGGGCCACGTCGTGCCGATCGTCATCGCCTGCGCCATCCTGGCCTTCCTCGAGAAGCGCCTCCATAAGGTGGTGCCCGAGGCCATCGACCTCTTCGTCACGCCGCTCGTCTCGGTGTTCGTCACCGCGTTCGTCGTGCTCCTGGCCATTGGCCCGATCTTCGTCATCCTCGAGAACTGGGTGCTCTGGGCGGTGCAGTGGCTCATCACGCTCCCGCTCGGCATCGGCGCCTTCATAGTCGGTGGCTTCTACGCCCCGACGGTCGTCACCGGCCTGCACCAGATGTACACCGCCATTGACCTCGGCCAGCTCGCCCAGTACGGCGTCACCTACTGGCTGCCCATCGCATCGGCCGCCAACATCGGCCAGGCCGGTGCCACCCTCGCCGTCGCCCTCAAGACCAAGGATGCCAAGGTCAAGGGCCTCGCGGTTCCCTCCGCGCTCTCCGCGTTCATGGGCATCACCGAGCCCGCCATCTTCGGCGTGAACCTCCGCTACGTCCAGGTCTTCATCGCCGGCTGCATCGGCGGTGCCGTGGGCGCCCTCATCTGCTCCCTCACCGGCCTCTGCGCCTCGGGCACGGGCGTCACGGGCATCTTCGGCATCCTCCTCTGCATGGCGATGCCGCTCCAGTACATCATCATGTTCTTCGCCGCCGCGTGCGTGGCCTTCGCCATCGCCTTCGTGACGTACAAAGACCCTGAGGCCAAGCAGCTCGAGGTCTCCGCGGCCCTCGAAGAGGCCGAGGTGGGTGGCGACATCACCTATCCCGAGAACGCCCCGACCGTCTCCCACGAGGTGCTCGCCACCCCGGTGGGCGGCACCGTCGTGCCCGCCGCCGAGATCGCAGACCCGACCTTCGCCGCCGAGGTGCTCGGCCCCACCGTGGCCGTCGAGCCCGACGAGGGCGTCATCGTGGCGCCGGCCGATGGCCTCGTGGCCACGGTCTTCGACACCGGCCACGCCGTGGGCATCGTCACGGACAGCGGCTGCGAGCTGCTCATCCACATCGGCATCGACACGGTGCAGATGGGCGGCGACGGCTTCACCACGCACGTGAAGGTGGGCCAGCGCGTGAAGGCGGGCGATCCGCTCGTGGAGGTGGACTTCGACAAGGTGCGCGAGGCCGGTCACCCTGCGACCACGATGACCATCGTCTCGAACGGCTA
Source organism: uncultured Atopobiaceae bacterium (assembly GCA_947581665.1). Taxonomy (GTDB): domain Bacteria; phylum Actinomycetota; class Coriobacteriia; order Coriobacteriales; family Atopobiaceae; genus CANRLS01. Next base: position 2,758 of record CANPVI010000041.1, read on the forward strand.
CGATTTCGACGTCGAGAAGATCAACCACGAGGGCACCATCTCCCTGGGCGCCAACGTGTTCGAGATCACCCGAAAGGACGCCGAATAATTCCATGAGCATCCTCGCCCGCGAATTGGGTAGGGCGAGCCTGGCGGCTGAAGAGGCCGCCAGGCTCGTGAATCCACCCGATCCCTACCGCTGCGCCTTCCATCTCTGCCCGCCCGTGGGCTGGCTGAACGACCCCAACGGCCTCTGCCAGATGGGCTCGACCTTCCACGCGTACTTCCAATACTCGCCGCTCGATCCCGAGGGCGCCCTCAAGTTCTGGGGCCACTCCACCTCACGCGACCTCGTGCGCTGGACCTACGAGGGCGTGGCGCTCTACCCGGACCAGTGGTTCGACTGCCACGGCGCCTACAGCGGTTCCGCGCTCGTGGAGAACGGCAAGGTGAAGGTCCTCTACACGGGAAACGTGAAGCTCGAGGATTCGGCTGACTACAACTACATCGACGACGGCCGCATCGCCACGCAGGTCTACACCGAGAGCGAAGACGGCCAGCACTTCTCGCGCAAGGTCCCCGTGCTCAACATGGAGGACTACCCGGTGGGCCTCACCTGCCACATCCGCGATCCGAAGGTCTGGAAGGAGATGTCCGCCGACGGCTCCACCTCCTACTACATGATCCTTGGTGCGCGTCGGCGCGGGAACCGCCCCTCCGGCACGGGCATGGCCATGGCGCTCTCGCTCGCCGGACGCCCCGTCGAGGCCCACGCCACGCAGGGCGCGGCGCTCGTGGACCAGGGCGAGGTGCTGCTCTACAAGTCCGATCGCCTCGATGGCGGTTGGAAGCTCTACGCGCAGGTCTCTACGCCCGAGCCCTTCGGCTACATGTGGGAGTGCCCGGATTGGTTCACCGTGCCCGTCGCGGGCTCCGAGGAGGGTCCAGCCGAGGCGCGCGTGGGCGTGCTTTCCTTCAGCCCCCAAGGCCTCCAGGGCGTGGCGGGCGAGGAGTGGGATCGCCGAAACGTCTACGAGGCGGGCTACTTCCTCTTCGAGAACGGGCTCCTCGGCGGCGCACCCACCGATTTCCATCTTTGGGATGGCGGCTTCGACTTCTATGCGCCGCAGTCCTTCGAGGCCGAGGACGGCCGCCGCATCCTCATCGGCTGGATGGGCATCCACGACACGCCCGAGCACGACAATCCCACCGTGCGCGCGGCGGACGCCTGGCAGCACTGCTTCACCATTCCGCGCGAGGTCACCTTCGAGGACGGCGCGCTCCATGCGCGCCCCGTGCGCGAGCTCGATGCCTACCGCAAGGAATCCGAGAAACGCGATGCGCAAGGTTCCCTCGAAGTGGCGGGGGAGTGCTGTCGCGCCTTCGACCTCGTCCTCGACTTCGGCGAGGCGTGCGCGGCCGATGGCACGACCGTCACGCTCGCGAGGGAGCTCGCCCTCACCTTCGAGAACGGCGTGCTCTCGCTCACCTTCTCCCGCACGGGCGAGGGGAGCGTGGGCCGCAGACGCACGAAGCGCTGGGAGGAAGTGGGCCCGCTCCACACGCTGCGCGTGGTGGGCGACCACTCCTGCGTCGAGGTGTTCGCAAACGAAGGCGCACTTTCCTTCTCCACGCGCTACTACCCAAAGGACTACTCCGTGGCGGTCGACGCGCCGGGCGCGAAGGTGACGTTTTGGCCCCTCGACGAGGAGCGCTAAGGGGAAGGTGGCGCGCTAGCCCTTGTCGTGGATCTCGAAGCGGCTCCCCACGTGGTGGGAGAGCGTGTATTCGAAGGGCCGGCCGGAATCGAGCGCGTTTATCTGTTCGATCTCCAAGAGCGGATCGCTTGGGCGGATGTCCAGGCGGTCCGCTTCCACTCCCGTAGGCAGGACGGCGCGGATCGTGCGCGTGGTGTCCGCGATGCGCAAGCCGAGGTCCTGGCGAATGTAGCGGTAGACCGAGCCCTCGAGGTGATGGCGCTTCAGGCCGGGCACGAGGTCGATCGGCGTGTAGGTGTACTCGATGGAGATCGGGAGCCCGTTCAGCTTGCGCACGCGCTCGGCGTAGTAGGTGAAGTCCCCGGGCTCGAGCTCGAGGTAGCGGCGTATGTCGTCGGGTGGCGTGAGCACCTCGAAGGCGTAGACGTCGCTCGACACGTCACCGTGCGGGTTTTCCGCGGTGAAGCCCGATTCCACGCCGGGCGTGCCGATGGAGGCGATCGCCTCGCCGGTGAGGTCGCGATTGCGGCGCACGTAGGTGCCGCTTCCACGACGCGCGCTCACGAGTCCCTCGTCGGTGAGCATCTCGATGGCATGGCGCACCGTGACCTTGCTCACGCCGTAGAAATCGCAAAGTTGGATGACGGTGGGGAGGCGATCTCCTGGTTGCACGTCGCCTGATTCGATGCGCGCCCTGAGGTCGTTGGCGATCTCTTCGTATTTCGCCATCGCGATCACTCTCCGCTAATCGCCGCAGCGTCCGCCCGATGAATATGCCTTTTCAGCATTGTGTCGGGATTGAGTGTATCCTTTCGCGGTGAACTCACGGACGCAACGTCCGCCCACATCAAGTTTGGGTGGAAAAATCCGTGACAATTCCACAACTAAAGCGATACACTTTCGGCAGAGGAGCATGACATTTTGCGTGCCATGCATGGAATACGGCGCCTGACCAGCGTCGATTCCCAGGGAGAGAGCGGATTTTTATGCCAGCGGAGCTTCTTCGCAGTGGCACGATGCGAAACGCCTGCACGCGCAGTGCGTCTTGCGCGTCCTCAAAGGGCTCCGCATCCCGGGGAATCGCTACGCTGAGCGCGCGAATTACCCCCTCTTCAATCCATTCGGCGTTATGCGAGGCGCGTGCCCTTGCCAGGCCCCTTGGCCAGGCGAGGACTCGGTTTTCGCGCCGAGGGGAGGTGATCGGCGCGGCAACTGCCGCCTCGTAGGTTATGGACTAGCGTGGCGGATGCCGGTCCGGTCAATCGGCGTCCTCAACGACCCACGCAATGCAATGGGAGAGAACTACTAGAGAGAATAAAGGAGAGTGAGAACATGGCAGAAGGCTCGTCCTTCATGGATAAGTTTGCCGCGGTCTCCACGGCCATCGGCAACCAGATCCACCTACGTTCACTTCGCGACAGCTTCTCGTCCATCATCACCCTGTTCATCCTGGGTGGTGTTGCGGTGCTGTTCAACAACGTCATCTTCCCCGCCATCATGCAGGGCGACATGCTCGCCGCCTGGCAAACGTGGGGAAACGCCGTGCTTCAGGGCACGCAGAACTTCGCGTCCGTCATGCTCGCCGGCATGATCGGCTTCAGCTACGCGCGTAACGTCCGCTTTGACAACGCCATCTCCTGTGTCGTCGTGGGCATCGCCGCGTTCATCATCGTCATCCCGCAGTCCATCGAGGTCTCCGGCAACGTCGCCTCCCTCGACGGCCTCCAGCTTGGCGAGAGCACCTACGACGTGAGCACCTACGTCACCTCCGAAGACGGCAACTACGCGCTCCTGAAGGTCCAGCAGGAAGAGGAGGCCAACACCGACGCCGAGGTCAACGACGGCGACGTCGAGGACGTCATCCCGTCGGCCGTGACCAGCCTCATCACCGAGGACGGCACCACCGTCGACTTCAACCAGGCCGCCAATGAGACCGAGGAGGCCGTCGCCGCCTCCCTCGGCACCGGCGTGGTGATGTCCCAGGCCCTCACCTCGAACCAGCTCGGCACGAGCGGCCTCTTCGTGGCCATCGTCATGGGCCTCGTGGCCACGAGCGTCTTCATCTGGCTCTCGGGCATTGAGAAACTCAAGATCAACCTCGGCGAGGGCGTCCCGCCCGCAGTCGCGGCATCCTTCAACGTCATGATCCCGATGGCCATCGTGCTCATGGGCTGTGGCCTCGTGGCGGCCCTTCTCGCCGGATTCTTCGACACGAACGTGCCGGCCATCATCAACATGGTGGTCACCGAGCCGCTCCGCGTCTTCGTGGGCGACAACATCTGGGGCGCCTCGTTCATCTTCTGCATGGGCATGCTGCTCTTCACGCTCGGCATCCACCACTCCACGATCAACTCGACGCTCCTCGAGCCGATCATGCTCGTGCTCATGACCGAGAACACCGAGGCGTTTAACCAGGGCCTGCCGGTGAACATGGAGAACTACAACTACCTGAACTCCGACACGCAGGCCGTTTTCGGCACGATGGGCGGCTCCGGCTGCACCATCGGCCTCATCATCGCGACCTTCGCGTTCTCGAAGAGCCAGAGCGCGCGCGCCATCTGCGCGCTTGCCACCGCCCCCGGCATCTTCGAGATCAACGAGCCGATCATCTACGGCTATCCCATCGTCTACAACCTGCCGCTCATGATCGCCTTCGTGCTGAGCTCCTTCATCGGCTATGTGGGCAGCTACTTCATGACGGTGCTCGGCCTCATGAACCCGTGCTTCGTGCTCGTCCCGTGGACGACCCCGCCGCTCATCAACTCCTTCCTCGCCACCGCCGGCGACTGGCGCGCCCCGATCTGCCAGCTCGCCCTCATCGCCGTGATCACGGTCGTCTACACCGTGTTCATGAAGGTGGCCGAGGCGGCGGGCACTGGCTCCATGCCCGAGGAGGAAGAGGCCTAGTCCTTCCCCTTGGGCGGCTCCTTCGGGAGCCGCTCGCGAGCCTCGCCCGAGGCTCCTGTTGGCGCAACGCCAACACCCGTTGGCCACACGCCAACAGCGCTAGTCCAGAACGACTGAAGGGAGGGGCAGGCGCCTCCTTTGCCCTGTCCCTCCCACCGCTCATTGAGCTCGGTACTTCGACCAAGCGCGTCTGACCCACGCGCTCTGCCCTCGGTGGCCCCTCGCGCCGTATGGGCCCAGTACATTGGGAGGGAGCAACCCGCTCCCTCGCGGAAGAAGGGGCCACGCCCCAAGGAACAGGGCGCGTCTCAGCGAGACGACGCCGGAAAGGAACCAAGTATGGCCAGGAAGATCCTCCTCTGCTGCGCAGCCGGTATGTCCACGAGCCTCCTCGTCACCAAGATGAAGCAGGACGCCGCCGCGCGTAACCTGGACGTGGAGATTGAGGCCCTGCCGATCAACGAGGGTCTCGACAAGGTCGATCAGGTCGACGTCATCCTCCTTGGCCCCCAGGTGGGCTATGCGAAGGGCAACTTCGAGAAGGCCATCAACGGTCGCATCAACGTCTCCGTCATCCCGATGGCTGACTACGGCCGCATGAACGCCAAGAAGATCAACGACGAGGCCATCTCCCTCATGAAGTAGACGTCGGGTCCTTCCAGCCCTACGTTTCCTTTTTCGATCCATTTGGCGACGGCAAGACTACCCAAGCGCTCGTCGCCCTAACCAGAGAGGAGGTGCCCATGGAGGGTATGGACGACCTTCAGATGACCTGCTTCCAGATCATCGCCGCCGTGGGAACCGCGAAGAGCGATTACGTGAATTCGATCTCCCTCGCCAAGGAGGGCAAGTTCGACGATGCGCGCGAGCTCATCAAAGAGGGCGACAAGGCCTACGCAGAGGGCCACGACGTCCACCTGAAGCTCCTCCAGCAGGATGCTGCTGGCGAGCGTGAGCCCGTTGCCCCGCTCATTCTGCTCCATGCCGAGGACCAGCTGATCTCCACCGAGGTCTGCAAGCTCATGGCCGAGCAGATGATCGACGCCTACGAGCGTATCTGCGCACTGGAGAAGTAGTCCACGCTGCAAACCCATAGAGGTTTGACCCTCAAGGCGGTGTAGCATCAGCTGCACCGCCTTTTGCGTGAGGTGGACGAGGCGCGTGGAGGGAGAGCCCATGGCCGAAGACGCGAAGATCATCATCATCTGCCCGAGCGGGCTCACCTCGGCCATGCTCGCCACGCGGATGAACAAGCGCGCGAAGGAGCGCGGCTTGCAGATCGTGACTGACTCCATGCCGCTGCGTCGCGGGCAGGGGGCGCTTAGCGACTACGACGTGGTGCTGCTCTCGCCGGGCGCCGCCTCCTTCGAGCGCGAGTTCAAGGAGCTCGCGCCCGAGGTGGCCATCTCGCCGCTCTCGATGATGGTCTACGGGCGCCTCGAGGCAGACCGAGCCCTCGACCAAGCGCTGAACCTCATGCCGCTCGCCACGCGCAATCGCGCGGAGGCCGTGGACGAGGCGCTCGAGGCGCGCGCCGCCGCCACCGCCTCCGGCGCGCCGAGGAAGCTCATCGTGTGCTGCGCGGGCGGCATGTCCTCGAGCCTCCTTTCCCAGAAGGTCCAAGACGAGATCCGCGCGCGCAACCTCAACATCGAGGTGGGGTGGACAAGCGTCCACAAGCTCGAGTTCGAGCCCGTGGAGGCCGACTGCATCCTCGTGGGGCCGCAGGTGAGCCCCATCGTGCCGCGCCTTCGGGAGGTCTACGGCGACGCCACGCCCGTCGCGCTCATGAGCATGAGGGACTACGGCACCATGGACGCCAAGGCCATCGTGAACCAAGCGCTCCTCCTCATGGCGGAGCACGATCTCTCGCGCTAGCCGGCGCATGCGGGGCACTTTGATAGACTAGTGAGGTTGCCGAGAGCGACGCTCAGGGTGCACGCGAGCGAACGAGGGGATGCACATGCAGGAGCTGCTGGACCAGATCATCACGCCGGAAGTGCGCATGGTGCTCTACCTCGCGCTCGCGTGCGTGATCATGCTCTACATCCTCTCCATCGTCTACGTGGTGCGCGACGCCCAGCGCCGTGGGGCCGAACCGTGGTGGCTCTGGGCCATCATCTCCGTCATCCCCATCGTGGGGCTCCTCGCCTACGTGATCCTTCGCCCCTCGAGCTACCTCGTCGATCGCGAGGAGCAGGACCTCGACATCGCCCTTCGCGAGCACCAACTCTCGCACTACGGCATCTGTCCGAAGTGCGGCACCCCGATCGATCGCGATTTCATCGTCTGCCCCATCTGCAACACGCAAGTGCGAAACGTCTGCCCCACCTGCCACAGGCCGCTCAACGCCGATTGGAAGGTGTGCCCCTACTGCCGCACACGCATCCAGTAGCGGCCATTGGCGTTGGAGCCCGAGCTCAACACCCCTGAAACGGCGAAACCGCTGCGGCTCTTGCTCGTCTGCGACGAGGGCCACTCCACGAGCATCCTCATGGCTCGCGTGAAGGCGGCTGCGGGCCGCTGCGAGCGGCCCATCACGGCCACGTGCGATGGCTTCCGGGCGAGCCTTTGGGA
>CANPVI010000042.1 GCA_947581665.1 uncultured Atopobiaceae bacterium
ACCGGCAGAAGGAGCTACGCATCAGAGCTACCGGCCGAAGGCCCTACGTTTACCGGCACAAGGCCCTCCGCGCCATCGCTACCGGCCGAAGGTCTTCCACGCCACCGGCACAAGGTTCTCCACGACAACAAGCGCCACGATCGCCACGATCATGGCCAGTCCGGACAGCAACGCCTATGCGTGACGGGAAGTGATAAATAGGTGATAAATGAAACGGCGCGTGGCGTTTTGCGGAATCGCAGGTAGACGAGTTGGGGAGCGCGGCCGGTCGCCAAAAGTGTCATTCGGCGGAAAATGAAACCGGCACGCTTACGCCGGTGGCACGTAGCAACTTCTGCCGGTAACGCTGGCGTGTGGCGTCTTGCGCCGTGTCTATAGCCAGCGAGAAGTTAAGAACTGGGCCATGGCAACGCATCACGGAGCGATGGATCGAGATAGTCGAGGGCGGGCCAGGGTAATGCCGTTCGATTCGCTCGAGTCGGCCTCCTCGCTCCTTGCTTGATGAATCTGGCGGGGCGCCTCAGCTTCCGAGGCACTCTGGCGGTCCGTCGCCTCGAGATCCACGCTCAGGAGCTGCAGGAGATGGAGCGCCTTGCCGATCTCGGCCGTATCCTTGCCCCGCTCGAGGTTGCTCACGTACACGACACCGACGCCGGCCAACTCAGCAAGTTCTACCTGCGAAAAGCCGCGCGCCCTCCGAATGCGCCGGATATACGCGCCGAGGTCTTTCGTGTTGCGTATCAGTGCCATTGCGCTCCCGTTCTCTATGCGTTCGCATAGATTGTGGCGCAATGGACGGGGATTTATGCGTACGCGTAGAGACGGGCGCGCATGATCAATCTCTATGCATATGCATAGAGATTGATCATGCGCGCACCGGGGCCCGTACCTGGAGGGCCCCGCCATGCGCGTGTGCGCGATGACGGGGCCCTTCCCGCTAGGTTGCCCTCTTAGCCTGAGAGCCGGAACCCAAGGGTTCACAAGGCACAAGCGCTCGGGCGCGCAGGGCCTTGGGTGCACGGTCTGCGCGAAACGCCGCGAGGAGGGGGCCTTGGGGCCACAGATCGCGCACCGAAGGCCGGGGGGCCGTCGCCCCCCGGCGTAAGCGCTTCCGCTAAGACGCGCCTGCTAGGAACGCGTCTCCGCGGTCGTACGACGAACGGGTAGTGCGTACGGGCAAATGCCCGCAGGTGGCGGGGGCTCACGCAGCCCCCGCCGGGGGTGAAACGTAGGGACTACTTACTTGGTGAGCGCGGCTGCGGACCAGCTCACGTCGTTGCCCTCCCAGCTGTACTGCTGGATGAGGTTGTTGTACTCGGAGATGCTCGTGGTCCAGTAGTGCGTGCCCTGGGTCACGTAGGGGTTGAAGAGCTGGTAGACCGGGTAGGTGGAGTTGGTCGCACCGTAGAAGCCGATCCCCTCGCGCTGCCAACCGAGCGTCTCGAGTTGAGCAGCCTCAGCGTCGCTCGTGCACCAATAGTGGTCGTAGCTGTAGGGGTTGTAGAGACGGTAGACCGCCACGCCGGTGCTGGGTGCGTACCACGCGGTGCCCTGGTTGTCCCAACCAAGGTTCTCCAGGCCCTTCACCTCGTCCGGGTTGGTGGTGAACATGTGGTCGCCGTTCCACTTGTTGTAGAGCACGGTCACGGCCACGTTGGTCTCAGGCGTGGCGGAGCCACCCTCGAAGACGGCGGTGAGGCCGCCGTCGCTGTAGCTACCAGCAGAAACGACGAGCGGGTTGCTCGTGGAGATCACAACGCCGTACTGGTTTTGCCAGCTTACGAAGGTTGCGCCATTGATGGGGGTGGCAGTAAGGACGATGTTGCCGTCAGCGTTTACGGTCTGGGCAACGGTGCCGTTACCCTGAGTGGTGACGGTGATGCCCTTCACGAAGTTGATGTTTTGAGCCTTTGCGACAGGCGCGCCACTTTCGAAATCAGTCGAGTCAACGCCGTCGCTGCCTGAATCGGCAACACCAAGGGCGAAGGTCACAGTGATGCCCTCAGAAGCCGGCTTCCCAGCGTTGGTATAGTTCGTCTTAGTTTGGACGGTTACAGGAACAGTCACACCGTTCTCGGCAGCGGTCGCAGTACCAGCGGTCACGGTCGGATAAACCGTGTTCACCTGAACAGCAAGTGTCTTGAAGATTGCAGGAGCAGCAGTCACGAGGGAATCCGCAGTCACGGAGATACCCTTGGGGCTTGTCGTTACGGTCTTCGGAAGGGTGAGCGTGAGCGTGTAGTCCACAGGCTGCCCAGCAACGATTGTGCGCGGAGTGGTGATCTCATCGCTCGGATCCGCCTCGAGCGTCATTCCGTCCGTAGGCACATAACCGGCTGTAATGGTCGTGGTGTAGGGAGTCGGCTTCGCAGTCGCACCAGCGAGCGTGATGGTCTCAGGAGCAGCCGTAGGATCGCCAGTAGTGGGAACCTCGTACCAACCAAGGTATACATTTTTCGCAAGCGTAGGAGCAACCGTCGCAAGAGGAGCGGTTCCGCTCGCAGCGTTGTACAGGAAGGTGTAGGTCGTATCATCGTCGCTGTTGCCCTTGATGGCCTGCGGGATGACCTTGGCCACGTCGGAGATGGTCGCAGCGCCATCGTCGTTCAGATTGTAGACAACAGAGGCGAGCGTGACGTTAGCGGTAGAAACAGGGCTTTCCTCGCTAGCGACAGGCACGTTACCGGCATCATTGCTAGTGCCCGGATTGCCGGGATTTTCCCCACCAACCACAGCCGTCACTGTCCAGACGCCAGGAACGGCGTACTTGGCATTGACAGTGCTATTTGCACTGAGAGTGCCAGTCCCGCCAATGTTGAAGGAAACCCACATATAGCCGGTTTCGCCAGTAGTGCCGACCTGCTGGAAAGCCATCGGTGTGCTAGTAGCATTAGCGGCTACCGCAGCACCCTTAGCACCAGGGGTGAAGAAGCTTACGGTCACATTGGTGAGCGGGGCGGCCTTGACGCGAGCCCACATGATGTTGTTAGTCGTGGTGCCCCAGTCAACATCATTTCCGGAGCCATACTGATCGATTTCAGCGTTTACCGCAGCACGAGCCTCGGCATTTGTCGGAGCAAAGCCCACGAATTCAACCGTTGCGGCATTAAGTGCCTGCTCGGTCGTGCCAGGATGCGCCTGCATATAAATATCGGCCGTGCCACTGTCCTCGAAGTAAGAGTTGTAACCATTCCCCGTGACAAGAATGTTCACATCGTTCAGGTAATCGTTAGGGACAGGCGAAGTGAAGCTACCGCCGGTGACGCTTATAACGGTTTTCCCTGCGCTGGACTGATCGGGATTGTCAGCGTTGTAATCATCGCTCTGATACGCCACTGAGGGAACGCCCTCAGCAGAGCTAAGCGTCGTGCCCACACCGCTCACGGCTAAATTGTTCGTAGCGGAGGGCTGTGCATAATTAGTTTCAGCAGCCATCACGATCGCAGAAGGCACATATTGGATCGGAGCACCATCGGGTGCGCCGCCCACCTTCGCATCTCCAGCCCGAACAGGTTCAGTTGAAGTCGCGGTGATCGAGCCTCCGGTCACCTCGACCTTCGAACCAAGGGATATGATTCCCGCACCGCCAGTGATCGTCCCGCCCTTAATAGTGCATGTGTCGGCATTTGCTCCGGAATCATCGGATGCCGCAGGCAGGTAGATGCCGCAATTGTCATCCCCGCCAGTGACGGTCCCCCCACTGATGGTGATGTTGTTACCACCCTTGCTGTTATTCGAACCATTTGTGGCAATGCCAAAGGCCACGCCGGTCACATTGCCGTTAGACATTGTGAGATCTGCAGAATTTTGCAGCTGAATGCCAGTGCCACTGGTTTGCCCAGAGGGGTTAGAGATAGAGCCGCCAGTAAGCTGCATGGTGCCGGTCCCACAGATAGCAACCGCACCTTCATTACCCTCGCCGTTGATACCGGCGCCGCCGCCAACCACGGTTCCCCCACTCATCGTGAGCTTGCCTGCGAAGCTGTTAATCGCGGCTACGCCATTGGAGTTGTTCACGGTGCCGCCCTTGATGGTTATAGAGGCATTCTCACTACTTGCAGCGCCACCTGCCGACTGTGGCACATTAGCGTTAATGCGGATGGCTACGCACGCCCTCCAGCTCGATCCCGTAGCGAGGAATTCGGTACCCGGGCCGTTGATGGTACCTGATTCGACGACGAGATTCCCGGTCCCGGACACGTTGATGGTATCGCCACCCCTGCCCTCATAGCCGTTGACATAGCCGTCAGCCGCCGAGCCATTCACCCAGTTGATGCTCCCGTTGCCAACGGTGTCTTGAACCGTGAGCGTGCCAGCAGTAACCATGATGCCCGGCACCTCGAGCTTATGGCCTGAAAGGTTGAGGGTAATAGCTGGGCCACCCTCGCCGCTCGCCGTAATCGCAATGCCCTTGGTGAGGGTCACGTCATCGTTGAGGGTGACCACGTTCGTCTGAGAGTCGCTAGTGGCAGCGTTCAAGGCGCCCGCCAGTCCATCAGCGGACGAAACAACGCCACCATTACCTATTGCCAGCGCCGACGCGGTGTCATCCGCGACGGCAGGGGTTGCCACTACGACGGCTGCGAACAGCGCCAGCAGTCCGGCGAGGACACCCCCGAATACCTTTTTAGCTGTGGAACTCATACACAGGTTCCTTTCGTTCTTGTTTCTCTAGCCGCCCACCTAGCAGAGGCGACCATGTGTATGGACGTACGGTTGGTGCTAGTGCGCTCGCGGCAATGGATCTCCACGCGTCCGCACACCCCCTTCCGCGGTGGCGTGGACACCGGGTCCGCGAGCTGGATGTGGGATAGACAGACTCATGTGCGCCATCTGACGGGGCCTCCGGCGCACGAGCACTTCGTGCGCGAGGGGCCGCGTCGCGTGGCGGAGTACGTGGGAATGGAGCTGGCGCATGGCGTGACCCGCAGGACGCACGGGCACCTGCGGCGTTGCCAGGTTCGCGTCGCACGCGGACGCGTCACGCGCGCTCATGGCCACGGCCACGGCGCACTGCACGCGCTCGCTCACGGCGTACGCGGCGTGCGTCGGATTCAGCTCAAATGTGGGGAATTTACGGTCGCGAGGAATCGACAGCACTAAACGAGCCAAGACCCCTTCGGTTCTTAGCTCTTCTGAATGACCCCCCCCCGCGAGTTTTCCGCGAGGTAGGCGGGCATGATGCTCCTAGCTCGCACCATGACCGTTACTGTCCTCCTAGCATGTAAGGACCGTAATCGTTTGGGAACTCTAGACCAGCGCCCGTCCCGACGTCAAGCAAATCCCCCGCGACCGGCTCGGCGGCTTGTTCGGCGGGTTACTGTTCGCCAACTTGTTCGACCACTTGTTCGAAATCAAACAAGCGTCGAACAAGTGGCCGTGCAAGTGGGTGCGACGCGGGTGGCCGCAAGATTTGAAACATGGGCTCCTAGCTGCGGATGAACGCCTCGTCTTGGGGCGCGGGGCCGGCCTCGTCCGTGAGGTAGCGCTCGACGCGCATGTGGAGGTCGTACTTGTCGCGCAGCTCGGCGATGGTCGCCATCATCGGCGACGCGTGGTGGATGTCAAGGGCCTCCTGGTCGGCCCAGCTGTCGATGAGGAGGACGGTCTCGGGGTCGTCGAGCGGCTGGAAATACTGGTAGCGGACGTTGCCGGGCTCGGCGCGGATGGCGGAGACGATGCCGGCGTCCGTCATCTCGCGCGCGAATTCGCGTGCGGCGATGCCCTCGCCCGTGTAGTAGATGTTCACCGTGATGGCCATGCGTGCCTCCTTGCCTCGGGTTTCCCCGCCATTCTCGCACGGCGCACCACCAGTTCCGGCGCAAACCCTCACTTGGCCCCGCCAAGTACTTACGCCGCAAGCCCTCGCTCGGCCCCCTTTTGACTACAAAAGGGGGCCAAATGGGGTCTTGTGGCGAAACATGCAAAGAGACGACGGCATCCCGCGCGCGGGTTCCCCTCTCTCCAAGACCGAAGTCTCAAACCCGTGGCGAGATGCCGTCTATTGGAAACGATGCCCGAGGGGCGTCCGTTTCGCGAGGTGCACGCCAGGCGTACCCGTCTGAGTCGCGGCGACGGGGTCCTGGCCTCGAGGTTTCCCTCGTGCGCGCGCCCGCGGCACCGGCCGGCGGGTGCGCAACCATGCTTATTGTAGCGATATTCTTCCCGGAAAAGGTCGATACACTTGGGGACGCGATGGGGAAGCCACGCCACGCACCCCGCAGCGCCCGCGTTCTGCCCAAAAACCGCAGCTTGGAGGCCATGCGCAAAAGTGCGCTAATTGTTGTTGAGTTTGTGCTCTAGCCTATTCGCGAAGCGAAGCGGTGCGAGGTGCGCCATGGTCCACGCGTCAGGCGGCCCGCATCCGCGCCTTCGCCCACGCCCAGCTCGAGGAGGCTCGCATGCCCGAAAACTCAGCACTCGACGCGCAGCTCGCCGCGCTGAACGAGGATCAGCGGCTCGCTGCAGAGACGCTCGACGGCCCCCTCCTCGTCATCGCCGGCCCCGGCACGGGCAAGACGCAGCTCCTCTCCGTCCGCGCGGCAAACATCCTCGCGCACCGCGACATCGCTCCGCAGAACATCCTCTGCCTCACCTACACGGAAGCCGGCTCCGAGGCCATGAAGAAGCGCCTCGTGGAGCTCGTCGGTCGCGATGGCTACGGCATCGAGGTCTACACGTTCCACGCCTTCGCGAACCGCCTGAAGACCCTCTACCCCGAGTACTTCGCCACGTCCGCCCTCGCCACGCTCGCCACCGATCTCCAACGCGCGGAGATCGTGAACAGCCTGCTCGAGACGCTTCCGCCGTCAAACCCGCTCTTCGCCGCACGGCACAACGGCGTGAAGTCGAACCTCCGCGCCGTGATCGGCGCCATCGACAACCTCAAGCGCATGGGCCTCCCGCCGGAGGAGCTCCGCGGCATCTCGCGCCAGAACCTCGACGCCATCGCGTGGCTGAAGCAAGACGAGGTGTTCGCGCGCTACCTCGCCGTGCCGCGCCTGCCGGGCAAGAAAGCCGAGAAGGAGGCGTTCATCCACGACTTCGAGGAAGCCGTCGCGCTCATCAGCGTGCGCGCGCCGAAGCGCCTCCTCGAGCCGGAGATCGACGTCCCCGGCATCTACGAGCCGTTCTTGAGGCGCCTCATGCGCAAGGTGGCCGAGACCGAGCTCATCGTCGGCAACAAGACCACGGGCTACCAAGAGCTCAAGAAGGACCTCTTCCAGTCCAAGAAGGACGCGCGAGGGCTCCCGGTCTTCAAGGAAGAGGCGGCTTCCGCGCGCGCGTTCGAGCTCGCGGACGTGTTCACGCAGTATCGCGCCGCCCTCATGGAGCGCGACCTCTTCGACTACCAAGACATGGTGAACCACGCCATCTTCGCGCTCGAGGCGCATCCGGAATTCGTCTCCGAGCTGCAGGAACGCTACCGCTACATCCAAGTGGACGAGTTCCAGGACACGAACGGCTCGCAAATGCGCATCGTGAGCCTGCTCTGCCGAGACATCGAGCGCCCGAACGTGATGGCCGTCGGCGACGACGACCAGGCGATCATGCGCTTCCAAGGCGCCTCGGTGGAGGGCATCCGGCAGTTCCGCGAGCTCTACCAGCCCGTGAGCGTGGTCTTGAAGACGAACTACCGCTCCTCGCCCGCGCTCGTGAAGCTCGGCCAGGAGGTGGCGGTGCAGATCGAGAGCCGCCTCGTCGAGGGGCCGGACAAGGCCATCGTCGCCGCGCAAACCGAGAGCGAGCAATCCACGTTCGAGGTGCGCGTGTTCGATGACGCGAGTGCGCACTACGCCACCGTCGCGCGCGAGATCCGCGAGAGGATCGACGAGGGCTTCATCTTCGGCGCGCGCAAGCCCGAGGAGGCCATCGCCGTCATCGCGAACAAGCACGCGAGCCTGCGCAAGCTCATCCCCTATCTCGTGGCCTACGACATCCCGTTCAACTACCGCGTCAAGGCGCAACTCACGGAGATCGAATCGCTCCAGACGCTCTTCGCGCTCCTGCGCAGCGTCTGCGCGCTCGCGGAAGGCGACGTCGCGCGTTGCGAGGCCGAGCTTCCGCAGATCGTGGCATCGCCGGAGTTCGGGCTCGCGGACGAGGACTGCGTGGAGTTCGCCGTGGCCGCGCGGCGTGCGCACGAGGGCTGGTTCGAGGCCCTCGCGAAGGCCTCGAACCCCACGCTTCGCACGCTCCGCGCGCACCTCGTGGCGTGGGCCGCGAAGGCGCCGAGCGCGCCCGTGCGCGAGCTCCTCTTCGAGATCGCGCGCCCCCTCATCGCCTACTACCGGCGCCGCGCCGAGGTGGATCCCCTCGCGCAGGCGCAGTTCCAAAGCGGCATGCGCCGCCTCGTGCAGCTCGCGAACGAGGAGATCGGCGCGGCGGGCTCGCAGGAGCGCGCGCTGAGGCTTCCCGAGCTCATGCGCGTGTTCACGCACTGCGCGGACTTCGGCGTGGAGATCGACGCGTCGGTGCCGCTCGGCGCGCCCGACGCCGTCACGCTCACGACCGCGCACGGTTCGAAGGGGCTCGAGTACGACCTCGTCTACGTGATCGACGTGGACCACGACACCTGGCATCGCTCCTCCAGCCGAAGCGACAACCTCCTGCCGAAGAACATCCTCACGGGCACGGAGCCCGAGGACGACGACATCACGAGGCTCCTCTTCGTGGCCATCACGCGCGCAAAGCGATTCCTCGAGCTCACGAGCTCGCGCAGCCTGCTCACGAGCGAACTTCAGGGCGTGGTGGCCGAGATGGACGAGGTCGCCGATCCCGCCCAGCTCGCGCAGGCGATCGAGATCGACTGGCGCGACCACTTCGCGCTCTCCACGCCCGGGCTCGTGCGACTGCTCCAGGCGGGCGCCATGCCGAAGCACCTCTCCGCGTCCGACCTGAACGCCTTCGTCACCTACGAGCCAGGTTGCGAAAACAGCACCTACTTCCCGATGAAACGCCTGCTCAGCGTGCCTGAGGCGCCTTCGAGCGCGCTCGAGTTCGGCACGCTCGTACATGCCTTCCTCCAGGACTTCGCCACGCTCGTACTCCCCACGGGCGGCAGGGTGGAGCCGCTCCTCGAGCACTACCTCGAGAAGGTGCGCTGGTTGGACTATCCGGCCGAGGACGTACTCCTCATGGAGCGCCGCCTGAAGCGCATCGCGGCTTCCTTCGCGCCGAAGCTTTTCGAGATCCTCGAGCCCGGTGCGCGGTTCGAGGTCGCGGTGAACGCCGTCATGCCGAGTGGCGTGCCGCTCTTCGGCAAATGCGACGCGCTGTTGGTGAATCACGAGGACAGGACCGTGCGCGTGCTCGACTACAAGACCGGCCAGCCGAAGCAGCGCCTGGACGCAGCCTACACGCGCCAGCTCGACTTCTACACGATCCTCGTGGAGAACTCGCCCGATTTCGAGGGGTATCGCGTGAAGGAGACGTGCGACCTCTTCGTGGAGCCCTACAACCGCACCGAGGGCGAACTCGGCGAGGCGATGACGCACCGCACGGACCCCAACGAGGCCTCTCACCTCGAGCTTCTCATCGACGCCGTGTGGAAGCGCATCACCGAGGGCCGCTTCGACACCTCGGACTTCGAGCGAAGCGACGCCTACCTCGAGCTCATGTCGCGCTCGCACACGAAGTACGCCGTCCAGCGCCTCTACGAAGACTGGCTCATCGCTACGGCATAAACGCTTTCGCCACGTGACCTGCCTAAACCCTTTCGCCACGTGACCTGCCTAAACCCTTACGCCACGTGACCTGCCTAAACCCTTACGC
>CANPVI010000043.1 GCA_947581665.1 uncultured Atopobiaceae bacterium
TATGTCCCGTACAGACTTCATTGCCGCGTACATCCCGGATCGGTGCGGTGAAACAGATACAACTCGCCCGATTCAAACGGGACCTCATGGATTCTCCTGCTGCGTTTTTTCATATCGCATAGTTTTTGTACAATCTAAAAAAACGCGATCGCGGCAGCCTCGTAGTACGCGATAAAAGCATTATGCAACATATGAAAGTGAGCCGTGAACCGCGTTACGGTCCCGGCTGTTCATCAAACAATCATATGCAATGCCTTTATCTTTGCGAGGCCAAACAACCCGTATACAAATATACGGATTTTTTATTTGTTGCCAAACATTTCTTTGTTTTTTTCGGATAATTCATACTCGCTCGTCTGTTACCATACCTCATATCTTATCTATCCGTTTTGAACAATATGCCCCCTATTCTCATACTATTTTAGGAATGGTGCAGGAGTCCTCCGACGAGATGTGGGAAGTGGCGCACATGGAAGCGGAGGTACGGGTAGAGCGTCCACACTGCCTGCGACCCCGATTTGCGAGGAACTGTTCCCGCAGTAGACCTTTATATGGTGTAGTTCATGCTGTAGGTTGGCGTTTTGTCATCCGGGGTTAGCGTTTTTTCGACGGAAAGGCAGATGCTGCTGCGTGGAAGCCCCTTATGCGGCATTTCGAGCGGCGAACTGCATGCCGCCGCGGAATAAAAGGGGGGGGGCAATCGGGCGAAATATTTGCCGGCGAAGAATGTTTTTGCTAACTTGGGTCTGAAAAAATACGTCTATGAAGGGAAAATTCGCTGTTGTCATCGTGCTGCTCGCCATGCTGGCGCTTGGGGGCATATTCTTCTACCGGTCGAGACTGCGCTGTCGAGAGGTGGTAATACTCTCGACAAACGACATCCATGCCGAACTCTCCAACTTCCCGTGCCTTGCCGAGGTTGTCGCCTATGCCGGCTTCCCGATAGTGTGCGCCAACGTGCAGGCGGCGGGCGGCGGTTTTCCCGACCTGCCTGGCGACGTTACCGTAACGACGGACAACGGCGTGCGCATACGCTTTGTCGGGGTTACCACCACCGAGGACAACGGACATCCGAGCGGCTACGACGAGAATTTCGAGGGACTCTCGTTCAGCGACCCCTTTGAGGCGGCCTGCGCGGCGGCGATGTGCTCGTGCTGCTGTCGCACATGTCGCGAGCCAAGGATTTCGATTTCGCGGAGCGCTGCAACGACTACGATTTGATTATCGGCGGGCATTCGCATGACACGGTCGATACTATCATCGGACGCACGGTGATAGGGCAGACGGGCGCCCGCATGCATATGGTGGGAGCGACGCGCATACGGATGAGAAACAATGAGGTGATCGGTATAGACTATGAAAACATCCCGCTCGACCGTTATGGTGGGGATGCCGGATATGCGGCTCGGGTAGCCCGTATAGAGGGCGACCCCGAACTGAACGCCTCCGTCGGCACGCTCGCCTCCGACCTCAATCGGACGGGCATAGCCGACATGCTCACGACGCTGATTGCCGATGCGGCGGATGCCGACGTGGGATTCTACCATTATGGCGGAATACGTCTGCTCAACATGGCTGCCGGCGAGGTGTCGAAGGCGAAACTCTTCAACATAGCCCCCTTCCTCTCGCACATCTGCACCGCCGAGATGACGCCCGCGCAGATGCGTGCCATGATAATCGCCAAATACAACGGCGGCATATCGAAGGAGTCGCACCGAATCGATCTCTTCAGCACGACGCCCTACACCGTCGTCCTCGACGACAAGGGCGACGCTGCCGACGTTATATTCCCCCGGTTGCGCGAGGACAGGACGTACAAGGTCGCCATGGCGGACTACATCGGGCGGAAATACCGTTTCGAAGCGAAAGGGCTGACACGCCTTCCGATGAGGGTCTTCGATTTGCTGGTAGACCATTTCCGCGAACACTCGCCAGTAGCATTCTCCAACGAGCCGAAACAGAGCGCCGCGAAAACCTCGGAGAATATGCCGGGCTGGCTCGTAACCGCGGTAAACACATGACGGTAAACGGGAGCCGGCAGGGCGTTCTCCGTGTAGGGGGGGTCCGCCGGCGCTGGTTTTTCTGCCTCTCCCACGCCGGCACGCAGGGAAGCCGCCCATCATGTAGCAGTTGGTCGCTGCGCCGATTCGGCAGCATCGTCCGCCCCGCCGAGCGCGACATCCGACACTATGTACTCCGCGACAGCGTTTTTTTCGGTGGCGGCGCAGAAGCCCTGCACGCCGGTCCACACACCTATACTTATTATATAATAATACTCCTGCCTCTCCCCGTTGCGGAACAGAGGAGGGCAGGGAGCACGAAGCACCCCGCAGCCTGCACCCTCCTCTGCCGGTCGAGGCGTTTTCTGCCACGTTTCAGGACGGGACGGGAGTGGCACACCCCGCGGCACGCCCCACCGGCTTCACCCCGAAGAGAAAGACCTGCCTGCGCCCAAGGCACAAGCCGCAGCACGCCGCACCTCTCCTCCGCGCCATCACCCGAAAGGCGCCCTGCGCCCAAATCCGCAACATAAAGCCGCGCGTGCCGACACGCGCGCTCCACCGCGCAAAGCGCAAACTCCCGCACCCGGCCGTCGAAGCCAAGGACCCTCTCTACTTGACCACTTCGGACAGGGGTACGTTAAGTGCGTTGCAAATCAGACAGATGGTTTTTATCGTCAGATTGGTTCTGCCGGCTTCGATGCGGCTGAGGTTGGAGCGTTCGATGTCACAGCGGTATGCCACCTCCTGTACGGAGAGACCCTTGCCGGTGCGGATTTTTTTCATGCGGGCTGCGATGTGTCGGATTTCTGTCTGGTAATTTATCATTCGAAAAAAAGTTAGAAAAAATTTTGTAATACAAAGTTTTGTATATATATTTGCACTGTGCGTATCATATATGATACGGGAGGGAGCGTGCGAAAACGGGTGCTTCCAGGGTGTCGGACAAGGGGCGCCGATGGTGTGTTACAGGAGGTTTAGAATACGGATCAGAACAAGGGAAGAAAGTATATATTGTTGATAATATGAAGGTTAAATGTTTGATTTCTGCCATATTGGCAACAGTGCTGTTCGCCGGTACGGCGGGCGCTCATCAGAGCAAGACGGACAAGAGCGTTGAGTTCCGTCCGAACTGGAATCTGCAATTGCAGGGCGGTGCCGCCTACACGCTCGGCGAGTCCCGATTCGGCGACCTCGTATCGCCTGCCGTCTTCCTTTCGGCGGGTTACAGGTTCCATCCCGCGTGGGGATTCCGCATCGGTCTCGGCGGGTGGCAGGGCAAGGGCGGCTGCGCAGCTTCCGACAATCTCTACAAGTTCGGGTTCGTGCAGGGCAATGCCGACCTGCTGCTCGATTTCAGTGCGCTCACCGGCGGGTTCAACCACCGCAGGGTTTGCAGCGTCTTCATCTTCGCCGGTGTGGGCATGCTGGGCGGCGTGGACAACGACGAGGCGGTCGCTCTCGCCGCGAAGGGCGAACCGCTCACCTACGTGTGGGATGGCTCGAAGTGCTTCGCTGCCGGCCGTATAGGTCTGGGAACCGATTTCCGTGCGGGCGACAGGGTGAACCTCTCCCTCGAATTCAACTCCGAGTTCCTGTCCGACCATTTCAATTCCAAGAAGGCGGGCAACCTCGACTGGCAGTTCAATCTGCTTGTCGGGGTGTCGGTGCGTTTTGGCAAGAACCATCGCCCCTCGGCAGTCTATGCGGCCGAGCAGGCAGCCGCCGAGGTTGCGGCAAGGGCAGCGGCGGGGAAACGCGCCGCCGAGCAGAAGGCGGAACAGGAACGCATAGCCGCCGAGCAGGCTGCCGCCGAAGCGTCGGCGCGGGCGGAAGCCGAGAAACTCGCCGCCGAGCGGAAGGCGGAGCAGGAGCGCATGGCAGCCGAGCGGGCAGCCCTTGCGTCGGAGCACTCCGACAACATATTCTTCCGCATAGGCTCGTCCGTCATACGCCACTCCGAGAAGAAGAAACTGGAGGCGCTTACCGAGTGGATGAAATCGAATCCGGACTATCATGTCGATGTCGTGGGATATGCCGACCGCGAGACTGGCTCTCCCACACTGAACGACCGCCTTTCAGTAGAGCGTGCGGATAACGTTTGCCGCTATCTGGTCGATGCGGGAATCGCGGTCGGGCGTATCTCCGTCCGCCATTTCGGCGATACGGTGCAGCCGTTCGCCGAGCCGGAGAAGAACCGCGTGGTGATATGCACCCTCGAATAACATGACTAACTGTTAAATATTTTTTATCAAAACAAATCATTCAACTTTTATCAAAACAAATCATTTCATTCAACTTTTAATTACGTTCATTCTATGAAAAGGAGATTTTCAAGGTTGACGCCATTGTTCCTTGCGGGAGCAATGTTCATTACGGGTTGTACGGATTATGAGGACGATATTCAGGATCTGAATAATCGTTTCGACGAATTCAGTGCATCCACTCTCGCGTCGTTGAAGGATCAGGCCGGAGTGCTGGACAATCTCAAGTCCACTCTCCAACAGGCCCAGGACGACATCGCACAAAATGCGGAGGAGTGCAGACAGCAGGTTGAGCAGCTCAAGCAGGCGGATCAGACGCTCCGTTCCGCAATGGATGCGGCCGACAATCAGTTGCGGCAGGCTTTGCAGCAGGCACAATCCGAGTTGGAGCAGGCCATGGAGCAGGCCGACAACGAGTTGAGGACAGCAATCGAGACCGGCGACGCTGCAACGCTTGCGGCAGCAAAGCAGGATGCGCAAGCCAATCTCGAAGCCGCAAAAACGGAACTCGAAACCAAAATCAACGGGGTGCAGACCACGCTTCAGGACAAGATTGACAAGGTGAACGAGACTATCGAAACGCTGGCAACGAAAGAGGAACTCAAAGCCGAGGTCGCCGCTCTCAACCAGCGTATCGACAAGGAGGTTGAAGACTTGAACGCGACTATCGAAACCGCGGTTGAGGAGTTGAAGGGCATGATTGCCGCTCTTGACGCGAAGAAACTCGACAAGTCGGTATTCGAGGAGTACCAGACCGAGGTTACCAACAAGTTCATCCAGGTCGAGACCGAGATTACTAATCTCGGTGTGAGACTTACTGCCGAGATTGCACGCGTGGAGGCTGATTTCAACGGCAAAATCGCTGCTTTGGAGAACCGCATGACCTCAGCCGAGGCCGCACTCAAAAGAATCGAGGGCGAAACGATACCTGCTATCGAGCAGCAGATCACCGATCTCGAAACGCAGATTGCCAAGAACGCTTCCGACCTTGCTGCTTACAAGGAACTTACCGACAAATCCATCTCCCTGCTGCAAGTGGCGGTTTCCGACCTTAACGACGGTCTGGCAACGGTAAACAGCAGAGTGGATTTGCTCAACGAGACCCTGGAGAAATATTATAGAGAGATCAAGGCAGCGCTCGACGACCGCGTACTTGTTTCGGCTTTCGAGGAGTACAAGCAGAATGTCGAGGTGCAGATGCGGGATATCAAGGCTGACTACGAGGCTCGTATCGCAGCCCTGAAAACCGCTCTCGAAGGGAAGATTACCGATTGCGAAAAGACTATGCTCGAGTTGAATGCCGTCCTCCAGAAGAATCTGGAAGGAAAGGTGGCCGATCTCAAGAAGTTGATTGAGGAGAGCGAAGCACGCTCGAAGGATGCGATAGCGCTGGCAAAGAGCGAACTCGAACAGAAGATAAGCGCGTTGGAAAGCCGCGTTACGGAGGCTGAGAAGAGCATCAAGGAACTTCAGAAGGCTACCGCCGAACTGCAACAGGGTCTGAAAGACGCTATGGCTTCAATCACAGAGATTACCAAGGCGGGCGGCACCATCGACCAGCACGTATCGGCAGCTGTCAAATCCACGCTCGAAGAGGTCGATAAAAGGATCCAGGCGGCTATCGCCAACCTGAAAGCGTATGTCGATGAGGTCAAAATCGATGTAGACGACCTGCTCGGTCGCATACAGAGCGTCGTTTACGTTCCCGACTACAATGACGGCAAGATCACTATCGGGTATGCGAAGTTGAATGACGTCGTCATCGAGGGTCAGTCGACTGTCGTCTACAAGGTGCTGCCCGAGAGCGAGACCAACACCACGCTGCTGGCAGAGGCATGGAAATCCGACCACAACATACTCGATTTCGCAGTCGAGGATGTGCTTACCCGTGCCCCCGAGGACCCCGTAGACCCCAAGAAATTCGAGATTACGGATGTTAAGGCCGAGGGCAGCCTGCTCACGCTGACTGTCGCTACGCGCGGTTTGGGCGACGAATTCTATAAGGGTACGACGTCGTACAGCATAGCCCTGCTCGTGAAGTACGGCAACAACGTGCGCTCGACCGAGTATGCGAACTGCATTGCCGGCACGCCGAAAACCATCGAGCTGTGTATTCTCAACGGCGAAAAGGATATCACCGATCAGGATGAAGTAGATACCTATGAGATTCAGTACACCGACACCGGCGTGGAATACGCAGAGAAGGTGCTGGAGGGTCACTATCCGGCATTCAAGATGGGGGATGAGACCTTCACACTGGAGGAGATGACCGCCAAGGGGTATGATATCGAGCTCGTTTCCGAAATCGAGTACACGGTAAGCAAGGCCGAGGGAGGCCACGACAATGTATTCGTAAACGATCCCGCAGAGGCTGGCGAGATCGAACTCGGAACCATTGCGAGCGTTTCGCTCGATCCCGAAACGACGACTCTCGACGATGTCAACGCAAAGGAGACGGTGAAGTACAGTTACACCGCATGCGAAAAGACCGTATACGCATCTGCCGATGTCGTAATAACCAAGGTTACGCCGAAGCACGAACTCGAGGATGTCGATATCTATTGGAACTATAATCTGGATGCTGAGCAAGATGCAGCAACCGAGAGTAAGATTTACAAACGCGAGACTTTGGCGGCGGCCGTTGTCAACTCCACGCTGCCGGAGGACACCACATGGGCGGACTTACTCGAAACAGAACCGACAATTACCGTTAAGGTTAATGGCGTTGTGGACGAGAATGTCACTGTGAAGTTCAAAGATGCGAACGAGGCTGGCAATCCGACTTTCGACATATCCAAGTTCGAGTGGGGCAAGACTTACAAGGTCGAGGCTGTCTACGAGTTGGAGAATGCCGATGTTACCGCTTCGGTTACGATCAATACGCACGACCGTGCACGCGAGGCGATTACCATTGATCTCGGTACGACGGAATGGGATTTCAAACGCGACCTCGAAATTGCAGTCGGCGAGATAGGGGACGACCTGAACGTGGTTTACGAGCGAATCAACGGACCTCGCGAGGAAGAGGGACAGGCCTTCACTGTACTCAGCGAGACGAATGACGAGGAGAATATCGATGTTAAGGAATTCCTTACCGACGTATTCGTTACCCATAAACCTAAAGTTACCAAGAATACGACAAACGGCACTCATCGCGCTGAAAGTATGAAGAGTCAACTGAACGTAGTCGTGAATGACGAGAAGCAGGTTGCATCGCCGGATTACACTTACAAGAGCGAAGGAATCACGATCGACGAGAGCGGCAATCTGAAATACGTGAAGACGTTCGAGTTGTGGTACGGTCAGGAACTGACGCTTGAGAAGACCATCCACTTCGTCCTGCCCAGGTACGACTATCAGCACTCCCCGTACTTTGTAGGCAACGACGACGGCGTCTATTTCTCGACCGTGAACCCGAGCTATAAAGACGGGGAAGGAAATGCGATTGCCGACAAGATGTCATCAGAGGTCGCCAGCTACGACGTAGAAGAGGTGAATATGGAGCAGGCATTCGACATCATCGACCTCGAAACGCACGAATTGGTAGATCCCGAAGCGTTTGAAGAATTCGGTCTCGTGCGCGTCTTTGAGATAGAGACTCCGGAGGCGCAACGTCAGGGCACCATTACGATGGAAGGGAATAAAATAAATTATCATGGCGCAGCCCCCTATGTGGATGTCATCGGCAAACTCTACATACAGAACACCGACGGCACGCGCGTCGAACTGCCTACGTCGTTCGCCGACGGCAACGCCTACGCCAACTACCAGGTGCGCAAGTTCGTGCCGCTCAAACCCATGGTCGGCAAGATGGTTGAACGCGAGGTGGACAACGCCAAGGAGTACACCATCAATGTACTCGAAGGCATCGAATGGCTGGATGTCCGCGGATACGGTCTTATCACCGATGGCAAATTCACGGTCGGCAACGGCACCGATAACGGCTTCGCTTCCGGGAAAGACGTCCAGGAGGTCTATGGATTGACCATAGAATACGATGCTTTGCAGTCGATCAACAAACTCGCTCCGAACATCAAGCAGTTTGTTTCGTGGGATGAAGGTAACCTCACGCTCAAATTCAACTACGACGGTCTGATGGATCTGCAGAGTCCTATCGAACTCGACGTTACTGTAACCATCAAGTACGTCTGGGGTCCCGAGGATTCGGCTACGGTACATTGCGTATTCAAAAAGGCGGAGTAACCTCTTGTGAAGACTGCGCTTTTGAAAATGTAGTAACCGATAACATTGAGGAACGGCGGAAGATTGTTCTTCCGCCGTTTTTTTGCGCCTTTGCGCCTTTACGCCTGCCGCACCCTACACCCCCGCGACCCGCGAAGAAGAGAAAAAGGTGCTGTATGAGATTGCATCATCGCACCTCGCCCGACGAACTTTTGTAGGGAACTTGTACAAACAGGTGAAGGACCCGAATCTCGTCGGAGCATTGAGCGGTCATAAAGAGGGCAGCCGTGCTTTCGCGCGTTACCGAGAAATTTACGAAGAAAGGTCTTTCGAGAGAAACGGCAAGACAATCCATGTTGTACCGGCTTGGAAATGGGCGCTTGGAAAGAATTGAAAACAGACACTGATCTAAAACGTCTTTTGAAAGGTGGAATCTTGCATAAAATTCGCTTTTCTAAAAGTGTTTTGTTATATTTGCATCGGAATTTGTAATATATACCAGTATGGACTACGCAGATATTCAACCATTAGTAAGTGCGTTTCATCGTAAACTCGCCGCAACCGATTTGCGATTCAAACGTTATTTGTACGATCGCATAAACTGGGGTGTAAGGTTGATAGGCATCAAAGGCGCACGAGGTGTCGGCAAGACAACACTGCTGCTGCAACATATCAAAGAGACTTTCGCCAATCTTGACGAGGTGTTGTATGTGTCGTTGGACAACCTATGGTTCAACAATCACAGTTTGGAGGAGCTGGTGGAGTTCCTCTATACACATGGCATTGTAAATATCTATTTCGACGAGGTCCACAAGCATAAGAACTGGACGCAGCTGCTTAAAAACTTCTACGACAGCTATCCCGATTTGAATATCGTGTACACCGGGTCGGCAATGCTGGCTATCGACAATTCCACGACCGATTTGTCGCGCCGGCAGTCGCTCTATACGCTCAATGGCTTGTCATTCAGGGAATATCTCGAATACGAAGGTGTGGCTGCTATCCCGGTAATTGCGCTGGAGAAGTTGCTCGATGCCCATACGGGATATGCCATGGAGGTCGTGTCGAAGATAAAGGTGCTGAAATGCTTTGACGACTATCTGAACAAAGGTTACTATCCCTATTACAAGGAGTCGGGCGAAGATTATTTGATGCGTGTGGCAGAAGTCGCCCGACTCGTCATCGACAGCGATATTCCGGCAGT
>CANPVI010000044.1 GCA_947581665.1 uncultured Atopobiaceae bacterium
TCGACGGGGCTTCCCGGGCCAGGGTCGAACTTTGCACTTGACGGGGGTGCGGGGCATATGATTGGGGACGGACCTTTTGTCTTGGAAAAGCCGCAGGTAGGAGACGCGCGGCAAGACGAATGCTCCGTCCCCACTGTCTCCACTGTCTAGACGAATGCTCCGTCCCCACTGTCTCGTACCACTGTCTCGTACACCGCAAGCCCTGGCATCGCGGGGAACGTGCCCACTCGGCGTATCGACACAGGCGCGCATCGAACGAGGAGCCGCTCTTCGTCCCCTTCCCTCGCGTTTCCGTCTTGTGGAGTTCGTAGGAGCGTAGGTTTTGGCTGCTACCATGGGGCCCTGCTTTTTGCGCCACGCGGCGAGGGGAGGAGCCATGGCCATCGAGCCCGAGGAGATCATCGAAGTCCTCGACATGGTCTTCGAGCAGAACCTCGACATCCGCACCATCACGCTCGGCGTGTCGCTCGCGGGGTGCGCCTCGCACTCGATGGCGCGCCTCTGCCGCCGCGTCTACGATCGCGTGTGCACGGCGGCCGAGCACCTCGTGGACGTGGCGAGCGCCATTGAGGCCGAGTACGGCATCCCCATCGTGAACAAGCGCGTGTCGGTGACGCCGATCGCGCTCGTCGCGGCGGGCATCCCCGACGAGGACCTCTCCCCCGTGGCCACGGCGCTCGACGACGCCGCCGCCGCCGTGGGCATCGACTACCTCGGCGGCTTCTCCGCGCTCGTGCCGAAGGGCATGGGCGAGGCGGATCGCCGCCTCATCACCTCCATCCCGAAGGCCCTCGCGGAGACGAGCCGCGTGTGCTCGTCGGTGAACGTGGCCACGAGCCGCGCGGGCATCAACATGGACGCGGTCCTCGCGATGGCGAAGGTCATTCGCGAGACGGCCGAGCTCACGGCGGACGAGGACAGCATCGGCGCCTCCAAGCTCGTGGTGTTCTGCAACATGGTGGAGGATTCGCCCTTCATGGCGGGCGCCATCCACGGCTCGGGCGAGGCCGACTGCGTGGTGAACGTGGGCGTCTCCGGCCCCGGCGTGATGGCCGCCTCGCTCGAGCAGCTCCCCGAAACCGCCGACCTCATGGCCGTGGCGGAGCGCGTGAAGGAGACGGCGTTCAAGATCACGCGCGCGGGCGAGCTCGTGAGCCGCGAGGCCGCGCGGCGCCTCGGCGTCGCGAAGGGCATCGTCGACCTCTCGCTCGCCCCCACGCCGGCCATCGGCGATTCGGTGGCGCGCGTGCTCGAGATCATGGGCGTCGGCGAATGCGGCGGTCCAGGCACCACGTGCGCGCTCGCGCTGCTCAATGACGCCGTCAAGAAGGGCGGCGTCATGGCATCGAGCTCGGTGGGCGGGCTCTCAGGCGCCTTCATCCCGGTCTCCGAGGACGCGGGGATGATCGCCGCGGCCACAGACGGGGCCCTCACGCTCGAGAAGCTCGAGGCGATGACGAGCGTGTGCTCGGTGGGGCTCGACATGGTGGCCGTGCCCGGCGACACCACGATAGAGGCGCTCGCCGGCCTCATCGCCGACGAGATGGCCATCGGCGTCATCAACAACAAGACCACCGCCGTGCGCGTGATCCCCGCGATCGGCAAGCGCGAGGGCGACGTCGTGCGCTTCGGCGGGCTCTTCGGCGAGGCGCCGGTGATGGCGCTGAACGGCCACGCGGGCACCGTCTTCGCACGCCGCGGGGGCCGCTTCCCCGCACCCCTGAACTCGCTCAGGAACTAGCGCGGGACCGCGATGAGCCCGAGGAAAGCGACACGCAACGCCGAGGAGGCTCGGCACGCGCGGCGAAGCCGTGCGAGTGCACCCGCGCACGCGCAGGCGCCCGCAGGTGCCACCTCGAAGGTGGCGTCCGCAGTCCAGGCGATGACCTGGGTCCAGATCGTCATCTTCGCCTGCGTGGGCATCGCCATCCTCGCGCTCATCTTCTTCGGCATCGCGAGCTGCGAGAGGAAGGCCCACGTGGGGGCGTGGCAGAGCGAGGTCGCGCAGGCGGCGGAGCTCACGCACGCGGCGCTCCAGGCGGGCTACGAGGATCGCGTGGCGAGCCTCAAGGAACCGCTCGACAAGGCGAAGGCCGATCTCGACGCCGTGGTGCGCTCCATCGAGCAGCAGGGCTTTGACGTGGGCTACTACGTGGCCGCGACGGACGGCGAGGAGCTCTTCTCCTACCACGCGGACGAAGTGTTCTACGCCGCGAGCTCCATCAAGGGTCCCTACGTGCTGAGCAACTTCTCGGAGGGCGTGCCGAGCGGGGGTCGCGGCCTCGTGGAGGAGGCCATCCAGTGGTCCGATAACGCGGCCTACTGGTACCTCCGCGTGAACTACGGCTACGAGGCGCTCACCGCCCAGCTCTTGGACATCGGCGTGAGCGAGGAAGACGCCTCCAAAACCTACGTGCATCTCACCCCGGCGCAGCTCGCGACGCTCTGGCTGAAGAACTACTGGGTGCTCGACGATTCGCCGGACGCGGAATTCCTGCGCTCGGTCTTCGAGAGCCCCGAGAACGCGCCCGTCGCCGCGCTCGGCGAGGGGAGTTACTCGAAGGGCGGCTGGATCGCGACCGAGAGCCTCCACTGCACGGTGGATGCGGGCATCGTGGACCATGGCGACAACCGCTACGTGATGGCGGCGATGATCAGCGCCGGGGAGGACGAGGAGCTCCTCGGACGCCTCGTGACGGCGATCGACGCCTACGAGCAGGCCGATTACGCCTACCTCAAGGCCACCGGCGAACTCAGCTGATTTCCCTTGCCTGGACGAGCCCGCTTGCGTTGTGCGCGTAGCGCGCGGTAAGCGGGCTTGCGCGGGCTTAGTCAAAAAAAGAGCACTACCTCGGGTTTTGCGCGAGGTGGAGCGATTCTGCACTGGCGTCGAGGAGGGCCGGTTGCCGCGCACCCCTTCGGGGCGCACCGCAACACGACCCTCTTCGACGAAAGGAAAACAGACGCACCGTAGACGGCCCTCCGCGGTGAAATCAATTCGGGTTTTCCGTCTCCAGATACGGGCCGACGCGCTGGACCTCGGGTTCCAGCGTCACGCCGGAGGTCTCCTCGACCTTCCGCCGCACGAGGTCGATGAGGTCCGACACGTCCTTCGCGCTCGCCTCGTCCACGTTCACGATGAAGCCGGCGTGCTTCCGGGACACCTCGGCACCGCCGATGCGCGTGCCCTTGAGTCCGGCGTCTGCGATGAGCTTGCCCGCGTAGTGGCCCTCGGGGCGCTTGAACGTGGAGCCCGCGCTCGGCACGTCGAGCGGCTGCTTGGCGGCCCTGAGCTCCGTGAGCTCGTCGATGCGCTTCTGCACCACCTCGGGATCCTCGGGCCTGAGCAAGAACGTGGCCGTGAGGACGGTGAGGCCCTCGTCGCGCACGCGACTGTGGCGGTACGCGAAGTCGAGCTCGCGGTTCTGGAGCATCTTCACCTCGCCCGACGGGAAGTGCACCATCGCGCTCTCGAGCACATCGCCCATGCAAAAGTCGTAGGCACCGGCGTTCATGTAGACGGCGCCGCCCACGGTCCCCGGGATGCCGGAGGCGAACTCGAGGCCCTTGAGCCCCGCGTAGGCCGCAGCTCCCGCGAGGTCCTTCAAGGTGACGCCGCAATCCGCGTAGAGGCGCGCGACGCCGAACTTCGGGATCCAATTCGCATCGACGCGCATCGTCTTGAGACGGCTCGTGGAGAACACGACCGCGCGGATTCCCCAGTCGGAGACGAGCAGGTCGGAGCCATTGCCGAGCACGAGCGAGGGCACGCCCCTCTGCCCCAGCAGATCGAGTGCCTGCGAGAACTTCACCACGGAGGGCACCTCGACGAACACGTCCGCCGGACCGCCGATCTCGAAGGTGGTGTGGTCGGCCATGGGCTCGTTCAGGAAGACGGCGTCGCGCCCGCAGATCTCGCCGAGCTCCATGGCCACGCCGAGGCGGTCGAAGCCCGAGGCGCACGCGTCGAGGATGCGAGCACAGCGGATGGTGGCGGCGTGCGGCATGAGCGGGCTCTCCGTGGCCCCCTCGCGCACGAGCGTCGAGACGTGCTCGATCTCGCCGGTGAAGTCATCGCCCGCATAGGGCGCGGAGATCTCCTCCTCGTGGCCATTGTCCCAAGAAACTTGCAGGTCGGTGGGCCGATGCAGCGGCCATGCGCGGAGGGTGGCGTGTTCGAAGGCGAGCGTGCACTCGGATTGCTCGCGCGTCGCCGCGGCTTCGAGGTGGCAGGGCACGCCCCCGAGGACGAGATCGGCCACGTCCTCGACGTCCACGTCGTGGGCCCACTCGTGGCCCACGGACGTGACCTCGGGATTTCCCGTGGTGAAGGCGTCGAGCCAACTCGCCGCGTAGGTGCCGAGGTCGAGGAGCACGCCACCCTGCACGGGCTCGGTGAAGTAGCCCTCCCTCGCCTCGGGGTAGTCCATGGCGATGCGCGCGTCGACGGATCGGAGCTCGCCCAGGGCCCCCGAATCCACGAGCTCGAGGATCTTTCGCCACAGCGGCTGGAACCGAGGCTTCATGGCCTCCACGAGGAGCACGCCCGCGCGCTGCGCGGCATCCGTGATGGCGATGGCCTGCGCGCAGGACACGAACGCGGGCTTCTCCACGAGCACGGGCTTGCCGGCGTCGATGGCCTCGATCGCCCACTCCGCGTGCTGGAGATGGGGAACGGCGAGGTAGACGACGTCGATCTCGGGATCGGCGATGAGCGCCTCGGGCGTGGGCTTGGGCACGCAGCCGAACTCCCTCGCGAAGGCCATCACATGCTCGGTCGTGCGCCCCGCGCACGCCACGAGCTCGGCGTCCGCCACGTGTGAAAGCGAGGTGGCGAAGCGTCGCGCGATGCCTCCCACTCCGATGATGCCCCAGCGTATCGTCTCTGCCACGGCTCCTCCCCTTCCTGGTTTCGATCCTATGGTAGCGAGCCGAGCGCGATGATCAGCACCGCGTAGAGGATGAGCGCCCCGAACGCGCACGCGTCGGCGCGCGTGAGGCGAAGGGGACGCCAACGGGTTCGCGGCGCGCCACTCTCCCATCCGCGCGAATCGAGCGCGAGGGAGAGGCGCTCGGCATGGCGAAGCGCCGCCGCGAGAATGGGGACGACGAGCGCCGCGAGCGAGCGAATGCGCTGCATGGGCGTGCCACGCGCGATCGGCCCGCCGCGCGAGGCCTGCGCCTCGCGCACCGCCTGGAACTCCTGCCCGAGCGTGGGCACGAAACGCAACGCGAGGGAGAGCACGAACGCCCACTCCTCCACGGGCGCCCCGAGGTGGCGAAGCGGCGAGAGCAGGATCGAGAGCGCGGCCGCGAGCTCCCCCGCCGGCGTCGTGGCGAGCAGGATCGCGCCATAGCACACGATGAGGCCCACGCGAAAGCCGTAGGTGAGCGACGTCTCGAGGCCCCCTTGCGTGACGGAGAAGACCCACCAACTCCAGATGACGGGACCGGTGCGCGTGTAGATGAGGTTCAGGGAGGCCACCAACGCGAGCGGCACGATGATGGGCAACACCGTGAGCAGGAAGCGCCCGATGCGCTGGCGTCCGAGCGCGAGGAGCGCGATCACGAACAGCGCGGCGATGAGGGCCCCCACGGGCGTCGCCACGAAGAAGCTGAGCACCATGAGCGCGAGGGCGCCGAGGATCCTCGTCCGCGGATCGAGGGTGGCAAGCGGCGCGCGCGGAGGAGGAGGGGGCAGCATCTGCGCTCCCCCACCGCCATCCCCCGTGTTCCGTGCGAAGCTCACGCGCCCCTCGCCTCCTCGAGCGCCCCTACCAGCGCTTCGAAGGTGAGTGGCCGCCCCACGCAGACGCCGAGCTCGCCGAGGGCGTGGGCGAAGCCGAGCGCCTTCGGGAGGCCGAGCCCCATGGCCTCGAGCTCGCCTGCGTGCGCGAAGACCTCGGCGGGGGCGCCCTCGAGCACCACGCAGCCATCCTCGAGCGCGATGACGCGATCGGCGAGCGCCGCCTGGCCCATGTCGTGGGTGACGACCACGACGGCGCACCCGCGATCGAGCTGCTCGTCGATGAGCGCGCGCACCGCGTCGCGCGCCTTTGCGTCGAGGCCCGCGAGTGGCTCGTCGAGGATCCACGCCTCGGGCTCGAGGGCCGCCACGCCCGCAAGGGCCACGAGGCGCCGCTGGCCGCCCGAGAGCTCGAAGGGAGAGCGTTCCGCGAGCTCGGAGATGCCGAGGCGCCGCAGGGCTCCCTCCACGCGGCGCACCACCTCATCCTCCGGAAGGCCGAGGTTCGTCGGCCCGAAGGCCACGTCCTCGGCCACGGTGGTGGCGAAGAGTTGGCGCTCGGGTTGCTGCATGACGAAGCCGATGCGCCCGCTCGAGGCGCGCCTTCCCCTCGCAGTCGAAAGATCGATGTCCTTGAATGCGAGCGAGCCCGCGCCCGGCGCCACGAGCCCGGCGAGGAGGCGCATGAGCGTCGTCTTGCCCGAGCCCGTCGCCCCCACGACGCACACGAGCTCACCCTCGCCGACCCGTACGCGCACGTCGTGGAGCGCCTCGCCCGTTGCATAGGAAAACCCGAGGCCAGAGGCTTCAAATACGCTCCGCCTCGCCGAGGGTGCGCACGCGGTTCCCGCGCTTTGCGGCACCTTCGCGCAAAGGGGCGAAAGGCGCGCGGCGAGGGCCCGGACGAGGTCGGCCTCGCTCGCCGTGGAGGGGAGCGGCCAGCCTGCCTCGCGCAGCGCGCGATCGAGCCGAAGCCAAAACGGCGGCTCGAGCCCCAAGCTCGAAAGCCGAGCCGCATCCGAGAGGAGCCCGCCCGGTGCGCCGTCGAAGGCCACTCGCCCGTCCTCGAGGACGATCAGGCGATCCGCGCTCACTGCGTCCTCGACGTCGTGGCTCACCCACACCTGCGCGCACACGCCCTGGAGCCGTCCCGCGAGGCGGCGCAGCGCCTCGCGTGCGCGCACGTCCAAGAAGGCCGATGCCTCGTCGAAGACCATGAGCGCGGGTTCCATCGCCATCGCGCTCGCGATCGCCACGCGCTGGGTTTGGCCGCCGGAGAGCTCGGTCGTGCCCTTCCACGCGAGGGGGATCGCCCCCACGCGGTCGAGCTCGCGCGCCACGCGAAGGCGGATCTCCCGCGCCGGAAGTGCGAGGTTCTCGGGGCCGAACGCCACATCGTCGGCCACCACGCCGGCGACGATCTGGTCTCCCGGATCCTGGAAGACGAGCCCGGTGTTTCGCCTTGCCTCGGCATAGGCCGCACCCTCGGGCGCGCCATCGACGAAGCAGGCGCGCCCCATGAGCCGCACGTCGCCCACATCCGGTGCGCGCAGGCCCGAGAGCACGAGCGCGAGGGTGGACTTGCCCGAGCCGTTCGCGCCCATCACGCACACGCGCTCCCTGCCCGAAAGCGAGAGCGTCACGTCCGAAAGCGACCAGCTCACCGCGCCGTCGAAGCTATAGCCCACGCCTTCGAGCCGCGCGATCTCGTCGCCCTCGAAGTGCGGAGCGGCGAGGCGGCCGAGCGGGACGCGCCCTCCTCGCTGCACCATGGCGCGCTAGTCCCAGCGCTTCACGATGACGGAGACGGGCACGAGCGCGAGCGCCGCGAGCACGGCGTTGATGCAGATCTTCAGCAGGTTGAAGGGGATGAGGATGGGGATGATCAGCTCCACGACGCCCTCTATGGGCATGTGCGAGTAGAGCGGGGTGATCACGAGGTTGCCGAGGATGGCCGCGATGAGCGCGAGCACGCCGGAGACCACGAGCGCGATCGCGAGGCCCTTCCCGGTGGGCCGCGCGCGATAGATGAGGGCCGCGGGTACGACCGTCACCACCGAGCAGAAGAGCGCCATGATCGCGCCGAAGGGTTCCACGAAGAGGTGCACGATCCAGGGAAGCACCGCCACCACGGCGCCGATCCCCGGGCCGAAGGCGAGGCCCGCGACGAGGCCGATGGCGCCCGAGGGATCGTACTTGAGCCAGGGCGCGATGGGGAAGATCGGGAGCTCCACGAAGGAAAGCACGAGCGCGAGCGCGGTGAAGAGCGCGCATACCGCCACGTTTCGCGGCGTCCAGCCGCCCGAGGTGGTTCCGGTGGCGTGGCTCCTTCGGGCAGTGGCGTGGGTTGGCGACTGGGCCATGGCGAAACTCCGTTTCTCCCCTCCGGACTTTGACCGTTGGCTCCGGAGTTCCACCGGATCAACCGCACGCGCGGCTCGCGGGCTCTACCGCCAGTAGGGAATTGCACCCGTCCCTGAAACAGCACTCGCACTCTAGCACGCGGCACGCGTCCGGCGAAGCGGCGCGCCCGTCTCGCTCACCGCGCGAGCCACCCCATTTCTCCATGCGCTTCCTGTGCATTCTTTCCTCGCGCGCCCCCGAAGCGCTAGAATGCGGGCCTGCCGTTGCAGATGAGCTCGACATCAAACGAAGAACGAACGGAGCCCCCATGTCGATGCCTTTGCCGAGCAAGGGCCGTGTGCCACACCGCGTGCCCTCCCGGCCCTCACGCAAGAACCGCCTCATCGCGCTCTTCCTCGCGCTCGTCGTGGGCGTGGGCGCCGTCGCCATGCCCGCGGGCTCCGCCCTCGCCGCAAGCGCGAGCAAGGAGACGCTCCAGAAGCTCTCCGATGCCGAGGCGCAGCTCGACGCCGTGCAGAAGCAGCTCGACCAGATCTCGGCCGACTACCAGGCCCTCGCCAAGGAGCAAACCGAGACCCTCCAGGAGATCGAAGTCGTCCAGGCCAAGATCGCCGAGGTCGAGGCGC
Organism: uncultured Atopobiaceae bacterium; assembly: GCA_947581665.1. GTDB lineage: Bacteria > Actinomycetota > Coriobacteriia > Coriobacteriales > Atopobiaceae > CANRLS01. The sequence goes on from CANPVI010000044.1 coordinate 8,737, forward strand.
AGATCGAGAAGCGCCAAGAGGAGCTCCGCGAAAAGCAGGACGCCCTCGCCGAGCGCGTCGCGGCCACCTACAAAGCGGGCAACGACAACCTCCTCGCCCTCGTGCTCAGCTCGTCTTCCTTCGAGGAGCTCACCTCGAACATCTACTACGCGAACAAGGTCACCGAAAGCAACGTCGCCCTCATCGACGACGTGCGCGAAGTGAAGCGCGCCCTCGAGGAGGATCGCCTCGAACTCAAGAACCAAGAGGCCGAGCTCGAGGCCCTGAAGGAAGAGCAGCAGGCCCGCATGGACGAGATGCAGGCGAAGCAGGAAGAGGCCGAGGCCACCGTCAGCAACCTCTCGCAAGAGGTGCGCGACCTCATGGACAAGCGAGACGCGGAGCTCGCCGCCTCCATCGCGGCCGAGGCCGCCCAGCGTCGCGCGCAGGAAGAGGCGGCCGCGGCGAACCCCGCGCCGAGCGGCGGTGGCGGCAGCAGCTCTGGGAGCTCTAGCTCACCCGACTACAACTACGGCGGCGGCACGAGCGACAACTACACGAGCAAGGGCTCGGCGATCGTGGCGGCCGCAAGCACCGTTCCCTCCCCCGGCTACGGCCTCTGCGCCATGTGGGTCTCGCAGGTCTACCAGGCCGCGCTCGGCTACTACCCGGGCGGCAACGCGAACAACATGTACGCGCGCTGCACCACGTCAAACAAGGCGAACCTCGAGCCCGGCATGATCGTCGCCGTGTCCACCCACCCGCACTCCCAAGCCGGCTCCATCTACGGCCACGTGGGCATCTACGTCGGAAACGGCCTGGTGATGGACAACATCGGCTATATCCGCACGATCGGGCTCGACGACTGGATCAGCTACTACGACGACACCGTGCCGGTGCGCTTCGGATGGCTCTAGGCGCTCG
>CANPVI010000045.1 GCA_947581665.1 uncultured Atopobiaceae bacterium
TAGGCAAGACGACGCTCATCGACGAGTTCGTCAAGGGCAAGCGCGCGCTCTACTTTACCGGCCAGGTGCAGAGCTCGACCCTCAACCTCCGTGCGTTCTCCCGTAGGGTCTTCGAGCGCTTTGGCATGCCAGCTTCAACGCCTGCCTTCGCATCCTGGTCCGATGCCTTCGACTTCGTGGCGGAGCGGTCCAAGGAGAAGCGGCTCGTCTTCGTCTTCGACGAGTTTCCCTACGCCGCCCGGACGGAGCCCGGCCTGCCTTCGGCGCTCCAAGTGGCCATCGACCATGGTTTTTTGCAAGGCGACGTCTTCATGGTGCTCTGTGGGAGCAGCGAGGGATTTATGGAAAGCGAGGTGCTCGGGGCGAAGAGCCCGCTCTACGGGCGCAGGACCGCCCAGATCCACCTCGGCCCCTTCGACTATCTCGATGCCGCCCGCATGCTGCCGGATATCCCCGCCGTGGAACGCATCGAGTATTACGCCGCATTCGGCGGCACGCCCTACTACCTGGCCCAGCTAGATGCCGAGAAGGGCCTCGTCGGCAATGTCTCTGACCTCATGTTCCGAAAGGCGGGCCTTCTCTATGAAGAGCCGATGATGCTGCTTCGCCAGGAGGTCCGCGAGCCGGCGCTCTACGGCTCAGTGCTGCAGGCCGTGGCGATGGGCGCTGGCGAGCCCGCGAAGATCGCCTCCACGGCGGGCATCGAGGCGAAATCGGTCGGCAAATACCTCCGCATCCTCGAGAGGCTCGGGCTCATCGAGCGAACCCTGCCCTTCGGAGAGAACCGATTGCGGTCTCGCAAGGGCCTCTACGTCGTGGCCGATCCGTTCTTCGCGTTCTGGTATCGGTTCGTGGCGGGCGCCGTGGGCGCCATCGAGATGGGGGCGGGGGAGGCCGTGGCCTGCCAGGTGTGCGATGGGCAGGCGCTGCCGACCTTCGTCGGGAGGCAGTTCGAGCGCATCGCCCTCCAATGGGTCGCAAGGGCGAACAGGGCGGGTAAGCTCCCCTTCCTCGCCACCGAGCTGGGACGATGGTGGGGAAATGACCCCGAGGCTCGCGAGCAGGTGGACATCGACCTCGTCGCCGCCAACCGCGAGGAAGGAGCAGCGCTCTTCGGCGAGTGCAAGTGGCGAAACGACTTCGACGAGGCGACCACGATCGAGACGCTGGAGCGCAGGTCGCGGCTCGTGGCTTCGCTCAGGTCCGTGGAGGACCGCACGTATCTGCTGGTGACGAAGAAAGAGGCCAGCAGGCCGGTAAAGAGAGGGGCGCGCGAGAGGAATGACGTCATCCTTGTCCCTGCGACCGATCTCTACGACCTCTAGCTCCCGGGAATCTCCCGAAATCCCGAGCCGGCGAGCCTCACACGAAGACAGGCCACCGGGGCGAGCCCGATGACCTGCGGGAATGCTGGTGGGCGTTACAAGATTTGAACTTGTGACCTCTTCCGTGTCAGGGAAGCGCTCTCCCCCTGAGCTAAACGCCCTTCGTGGTGCGCGTAGCAGTATAGCAGGTGCAATCGCGCGTGCGCTCCCACATCCGAGTCCTCCACGCGAGACGCCGTGCTTCGCGCCTCCACGCGAGCCGTCGCGCTACGCCTCCACGAGGTAGAGCCCGCGCAGGCGCTCGATCTTCGCCGCGTCGAGGCCGAGCGCGTCCTCGAAATACGCGTCGATCGTGCCGTAGTGGGCGAGGATCGCGGCGATCGCCACCTGCAGGTAGCCCGCGCTCACGGTGTAGAGCACGTGGATCATCTCGAGGGTCTTCGGCGCCACGTGGCCGAAGCTGTTCACGCGGACGGCCTCCTCGAAGAGCGGCTCGGTGTGCGCGTTCGAGGCGAGGTAGTCCTCCATCACGAGGTCCTGCGGCACGCCGAGCGCGGTCTCGGTGAGGAAGCCCGCAATGCCCGTGCGATCCTTACCGGCGGTGCAATGCCAGAGCACCGCGCCCTTCTCGGTGGAGAGGAGGATCTCGAAGAAGCGCTGCCAGATGGCGACGCTCGTCTTCGAGAGCACCATCGAGGGATAGAACTCGATGGAGGGCCCCATGGGGGAGGCGAGGTACTCCTCTACCTTCGGCATGAGGGTGCGAAGCGATTCGTCGTCGGTGATGCCGAGCGCCGAGCTCGAGAGCACGGAGAGGTGCTCCCAGGAGGCCGACTCGAGCCTCTTCGTGGGGTCCGGTTCGTGCTCGATCTCGGTATCGGTGCGCAGGTCCACGACCGCGGCGAGGGGGATCTCCTTCAAGCGCTCGATGTCGGCGCCGGTAGCGCCATGGAGGAGGCCGGAGCGCAGGAGCCGCCCGGGCGCGATCATCCGGCCGTCCGCAGCCGGCATGCCCCCGAGGTCGCGTGCGTTCGAGATGCCCTTCAAGCCGAGGTAGCCGAAGCCGCGGCCCATGAACGCACGCGCCTGCTCAATGGCCTTCTCATCAGGCGCCTCCTGGGGCGCGAGGGTGCAGGAGGGGGTGGGGAAGACGTCGCTCAATGATGTGGGTTCGGTGGACGCGCCTTCGTCTTCCGGCTGCACTTCGACTTCTCCACGCTCGCGCTTCTTTGAACTCATCTCGATCCCTTCCGGCCTTGCGACGCCACGCCAAATACCGTACACTAGCCTCCGCACGCGGACATGGCTCAGCTGGTAGAGCACCACCTTGCCAAGGTGGGGGTCGCGGGTTCGAACCCCGTTGTCCGCTCCAGGCCATTCGAAGGCCGGTCTTCCGACCGGCCTTTTTTAAACGGCGATGTGGCCAAGTGGTAAGGCAGAGGCCTGCAAAGCCTTTATCCCCAGTTCGAATCTGGGCATCGCCTCCAAGATCGCAAAAGCGGTCGTCCGGTCTCCGGGCGGCCGCTTTCGTGTGCGGGGCGTGGCGATCGGGAGGCCCGGCGCCGCGCTCCTCCGCGCTCCTCCGCGTTCCTAGAAGTCCGCGTTGCCCACGGTGCGAGGGTGGGGAAGGACGTCGCGGATGTTGTCCACGCCCGTGAGGTACATCACGAGGCGCTCGAAGCCGAGCCCGAAGCCCGCGTGCTCGCAGGTGCCGTAGCGGCGAAGGTCGAGGTAGAAGCGGTATTGCTCCGCGTCCATGCCCGCCTCGGCGATGCGCGCCTCGAGGAGCTCGAGTCGCTCCTCGCGCTGGGAGCCGCCCACGATCTCCCCCACGCCGGGCACGAGGCAGTCCACGGCCGCCACCGTCTTGCCGTCGTCGTTCGCGCGCATGTAGAAGGCCTTGATCTCCTTCGGGTAGTCCGTGACGAAGACGGGCTTGCCGAAGCACGCCTCCGTGAGGAAGCGCTCGTGCTCGGTTTGGAGGTCCACGCCCCAGTGCACGGGGTAGTCGAATGCGTGACCCTCCGCCTGCGCCTTCTCGAGGAGCTCGATCGCCTCCGTGTAGGTGATGCGCGCGAAGTCGCTCGAGGCCACGTTCTCGAGGCGCTCGAGGAGCCCCTTGTCCACGAAGCGGTTGAAGAGGTCGAGCTCGTCCGGGCAGGCTTCGCGCACGTCGTTGATGACGGCCTTCAGCATGGCCTCGGCCACGTCCATGTCGCCCTCGAGGTCGCAGAACGCCATCTCCGGCTCCACCATCCAGAACTCCGCCGCGTGACGGCGCGTGTTCGAGTTCTCCGCGCGAAACGTCGGGCCGAAGGTGTAGACGTCGCCGAAGCTCATGGCGAAGTTCTCGGCTTGGAGCTGGCCGGAGACCGTGAGGTTCGTGGCCTTGCCGAAGAAGTCCCGCGACCAGTCGATGGCGCCGGCCTCCGTGCGCGGCGGGTTCTCGAGGTCGAGCGTGGTCACGCGGAACATCTCGCCCGCGCCCTCCGCGTCGCTCGCCGTGATGATGGGCGTCGTCACGTAGACGAAGCCGCGCTCCTGGAAGAAGCGGTGGATCGAGTACGCGGCCACGGAGCGCACGCGGAAGACGGCGCGGAAGAGGTTCGTGCGGCTGCGAAGGTGCTGCTGGGTGCGGAGGAACTCGCGCGAGGCGCGCTTCTTCTGCATGGGGTAGTCCGGCGCGGCGGCGCCCACGACCTCCACGCTCGTGGCCTTGAGCTCGAAGGGCTGCGGGCGCTCTGGCGTGAGCGCGAGGACGCCGCGCGCCACGATCGCCGAGCCGCCCGGGATGGCCGCCACCTCGGCGTAGTTCTCGAGCTCGCCCGCGTTCGCCACCACCTGCAAGCCCTTGAAGCAGCTGCCGTCGTTCAGCGTGACGAAGCCGAAGTTCTTCATGTCGCGCACGGACTGCACCCAGCCGCAGACCGTGACCTCCTTGTCGGCGAAGGAAGTGGGATCGGCGAAGAGCTGGGCGATGCGGGTCCTTTGCATGGGGGCCTTCCTTAGGGGATGCGGGGGTGAGAGGGGCGTGCTTGCCATTGTAGGACGCGCCTCCCACGACAATTCGCGGGTGCGGCGGAGCGCGCACGCCTAGGAGCCAACCTCGCGCTCCATGATGTAGTCGTCCATCACGAAGCCGCCGCCGATGCTGGTGACGGCCTTCTCGATCACGCGGAACCCGGTGGCGTCGTAGGCGTGGATGGCGAGCTCGTTGCCCTTGTTCACCGTGAGGTACATCGCACGGAGCCCGCGCCCTCGGCAGAGGTCGTCGTAGAAGCGCACGACCGCCTTGCCGAGGCCCCGCCCGCGCTCGCTTTGGAGCACGTAGATCTTCGAGATGAAGAAGCGGTTCGTCTCGGGCTCCACGTGTCCGCCGGTGTAGCCCACGATGCGCTCGGCGCCACTCGAGTCGCGCTCGACGATGAACCAATACTCGAAGGCGTCCTCGGCCATCGCGCGGCGGATGGCGTCCTCGCTCTGGAAGAGATCCACCATGTAGGTCGTCTGGGCCTGTCCGATCCTCGGCGGCCAGTACTCGAACCAGATCTCACGCGCGAGCTCCGCAAGCTCGGGCACCTCATGAGGACTTACGGACTTGAAAGCGACATCCACGAGTAGCTCCATTTCATTGAAGACACGCGAGGTGTGATTGATAGGTAGCGCATATATCGTAGAGCGCCGATCATTTGGGCAATGAACCGAGCCATGTCTCCACTTTCGTGGTGGGGCCGCGTGTAAGAATGCAGTTCAATCGAGCGCACGAGGCGTACGGTCTCCTAGACCTTTAGCCGTAGTGGTAGGAAAAGACGGCCGCTCTCGCCAAGCTCTCTGAATCCGAAACGCAGGTAGAAGCCTTGTATGCTCTCATCTGCCGGATCGACTAAAAGCACCTTTGCTCCTATCACCTCGGCTGCTTGAAGAGATCGTTCGATAGCATCTTGGAGCAGTCTGGAACCATAGCCTTTACCTTGCTCAATGCTCTTCACTCCAAGCATACCGAGGAGGAATGCCGGTATTTGCCTCGGGGTGTTACGCCGCAGCCAGCTAGATTCGACCGCGTCGCGATCGAGAGAACAGGCAGAAAGCGTATAGATTCCAACGACTTCTCCGCCATCGTAAAGACCGTAGACCACTGCCGTCCCATAAAGGCTCGCGAGCTTTGCATGGCTGTGGATCCAGCGATCAACCGTACGATTGCCCGTCGCGAAACCGACGAAGTTCTCGTCGCCACGTATCTGGCGGATCTCACTCGTCATGGGTGCTAGTCGAACCTTCGATTGAGGAGTTCGCGAGTGGCCTCGGGAAGGGGATCGTCGAGCGCGGCAAGGAGTGCGTCGAAATCGCTGGAGGAGAGGGTGATCTTCTCTGGGAAATCGCGCGCCAACGAGACTCGGACATCAAAGGGAATGCCGCCGACATGCTCGATCTTTGCGAAGAACATGCGGATGGCGGTGGGGATGTCGAGTCCGTTCTCGCCAAGGATACGGGCAACCGAATCCTTTAGGTCGGAATCGATGCGCGCCTGTACGAGTTCCGTTGCCATTTACTACCCCCTTAATAGTCAGAAGGTACTATAACACCTACATTAGTATGTAATATGAATATAACTCAATTCGAGGCAAAGCCATCGACGCCTCAGTCATCGTCTCATATCGATTCCTCAACGTCCGTATACCGCCTTGTACGTGCAGTGCTCTCACGTAGGTGCCTAGACTGGAATGAACCGAACATTGGTTGTTCGAGGAAGGGGCACGCGATGCGCTATTTGGAGATCCCGCTGCGTGAGGACGGTACGGCGACGCTTCGATGCTATCTCCTCGATCCCATGGTCTCGAGCAAGACGCGCAAGATCCGCCCCGCCATGCTCATCTGCCCCGGTGGCGCCTACCTCTCGCTCTCGAGCAAGGAGGGCGAGCCGGTGGCGGCGAGGTGGATGGGCTACGGCTACCAGTGCTTCGTCGTGATGTACAAGCACTACGTGGTGGCAGAACCCACGCAGGACCATCCCGAGCCCACCGTCGATCCCGGCGCGCACTACCCCGAGCCCACGATCGACCTCATGCGCGCGATGTCGATCGTGCGCGCGCACGCCGACGACTGGGCGATCGACCCTCATCGCGTCTACTGCATGGGCTTCTCCGCTGGCGGCCACGTGGTGGGCACCCTCGCCGAGCGCTTCGACGACGCCGAGCTCCTGAAGCGGGCCGACGCGACGGCGGATGCGGTGAGGCCCACCGGCATCGTGCTCGGCTACCCGATGGTCGGTGCGAGCGATCCGACCGGCTCGCGCCACGGCAACGCCCCCTGGCTCGCTGCGGTGGCGACGCTCATGCCACCCGCGATCTTCGGCACGGACAGCCCCACCGTCGCGCAAGAAAGCGAGATCGACCTCGCGCTCCATGCCCGCTCGGACATGCCGCGCACGTTCGTCTGGCTCTCCGCCGAGGATGAGGCGCTCCCACCCACCGACACGCTCGACTTCGTGAAGGCGCTTTGGGAGAAGGAAGTGCCCTGCGAGCTTCACATGTACCAAACGGGCCCGCACGGCACCTCGCTCTGCGATTGGTCAAGCGAGGGCTCATCGCAGGACATCCAGCCCTACTCGGCACATTGGGTGGGGGAGTGCCTGCGCTGGCTCGATCGCGACGCGAGGCGCGACTAGGGCGCCTGCGCTCTGGGCGTGTACTCTTGGCTCACTGGGCGATAGAACGGGCGTCCGAGGGGAACAAATCGCGTATACACAGATCGAGACGAGTGTTCCAATGGAGAAATGGGGGCCATCATGGCTAACGATCCCAAGAACGATGTAAAGCAGGAAAAGGACGATTTCTTCATCGATCCCGACGGCGCACCCGTCTTCGAGGACGTGAAGGATGATCCCGACGCCGTGAACGAGGAGACCTTCACCGATCCCCTCACCGAGGAGAACCCGCTCGACGGCTACGCCGAGATGCATCTCATCGACGGCAACAACTAGCCGATTGGCAGAGGCGGCGCAAAAGGGGCCGTGGTCTTCGGACCGCGGCCCCTTTTGCGCCGCATGGAAGCGTTTGGGATGCGGCCGTGATCTTCGGCCGCGTCCCAAACGCTTCCATGCCGCAGGGCGGAAAGCACCTTGGCCTGCGCTTCGCAGGCCAAGGTGGGAAGTTTGTGGGCGGCTCAAGGCTTGCGCCTTGAGCCGCTTTCTTGCCCTCCGGATGGACTGCGGTTCGGACGCGCGAAGACCACGCGCATCCGAGACCTTGCCATCCGGGTCAACGTAGTTGACGCTGACCTTTCTACATGACGAGGGCGCCGAGGTAGAAGTGGACCATGCCGCCCACGTAGAGCGCGAAGAGGATGCCGCACGCCCAGTACGCGACCGTATCGATCGTCTTCAGGAGATCGGGCTTCTTCACCCATCCCACGAGCATGAGGCCCTGGCCGATCGAGACGGCCACGTGCATCATCACGAAGCCGAAGAACGCGAACTCGGTGACCACGTAGAAGAAAAACATCAGGAGGTCGAGCTTCTCTCCCGTCGCCACGGCGGTGAACGCCTTGATGTGGAAATGCAAGAGGATGATGATCGCGATCGCGCTCACGCGCTGGATCAGGATCGAGCGGGGGTCCTTCTTGTAGGTGAGGGCGCCGCCCTCGGCAAAGAAGAAGAACAGCACGAGCACGAGGAAGACGTGCACGATCACGAAGCCGGCGATGATCCACGCCGAGCTCACCGAGACGTCGCGATCGTACCAGCCGGTCCACATGGAATAGCCCATGGTGAACGAGTGGTAGCAGAGCGCGAGGATCGTCGCGAGGGCGATGTAGGCGTTCGCACGGCGAAGCTTGACGCCGGGTATCGTGGGTCGGGGCTTCAGGGCGGATGACGGGCGAGCCGGCGTAAGGGAACTGGCGGACTTTTGCGGGCTCATGGGCGGTGCCTCGGCTTTCGATCGCGCGTGCGTATTGGCTTGAATCTACTCGTGGCGCGCCGCCTGCGCACCGTATGATGCGCGAGTGGCGCAAATCGGGCCGCACCCCCCACGCGAGGTGCGGCCCGTTTCCTTAGCGAGTCTCCGCTCTGCGGACTTTGTGCGCGTGTCCCTGGCTAGCGCACGAAGAGACGCACGAGCTTTTCGGAGAGCTCGCGATAAGGCTGGTAGCGAAGCGGCAGGTCCATCCACGTGAGCTTGTTCACGACGCTCTTCTCGTGGGTGAAGGCCTCGTAGCCGCGCTTGCCGTGGTAGGAGCCCATGCCACTCGCGCCCACGCCGCCGAAGGGCATGGACGAGGTGGCGAGGTGGATCACGACGTCGTTCACGCAACCGCCGCCGAACTCATGCTCGCGCATCACCTTGTGCGAGAGCACGGGGTCCTCGCTGAAGAAGTAGAACGCGAGCGGATGCGGGCGCGCGTCCACCTCGACGAGCGCCTCGTCGAGGTCGTCGTAGGCGATGACGGGCAGGATGGGGCCGAAGATCTCCTCGCCCATGCAGGCGTCATCCCAGCAGACGTCCGTGAGCACCGTGGGGGCGATCTTTCGCTCCGCGGCCACCGCCTCGCCGCCGATCGCCACTTTCATGGGGTCGATGAGGCCGAGAAGGCGCTGGTAGTGCTTGTCGTTCACGATGGCCACGAGGTCGTCATCCTCGAGCGGGTTCGCCCCGAACTGACGGCAGATCTCACCTTGGATCTCGTCGATGAGCCGCCCCTCGATCTCGCGATCGACGAGGAGGTAGTCGGGCGCCACGCACGTTTGCCCCGCGTTCAGGAACTTGCCCCAGACGATGCGGCGCGCGGCGAGGCCGATGTTGGCCGTGCGCTCCACGATGCAGGGGCTCTTGCCACCGAGCTCGAGGACGGCCGGCGTGAGGCGCTCGGCGCTATGGCTGAGCACCTCCTTGCCCACGGCCTGGCTTCCCGTGAAGAACACGAGGTCGAAGGGCTCATCGAGAAGCGCCTTGTTCTGCTCGCGACCGCCGGTCACGCAGGCCACGTGCTCGGGCCCGAACGCCTCGGAGATCATCGTCTGGATGACGGCGCTCGTGGCGGGGGAGTAGGCGCTCGGCTTCACCACGCAGCAGTTTCCCGCAGCGATGGCGTCCACGAGCGGATCCATCGTGAGGAGGAAGGGATAGTTCCACGGGCTCATGATGAGAGTCACGCCAAAGGGCGAGCGCGAGGTGTAGGAGATGGAGGCCGTCTGCGCGAGGGGCGTCCAGGCGAGCTTGTCGGCCATGTTGCCCACGAGGTGGCGCTTTTGGTAGTGGAGCTCGGCGAGCACGAGCC